>JAUXNL010000040.1 GCA_030684415.1 Moraxellaceae bacterium
CGCCGAAAACATCGAGGCCGGCACGCGTCACATCAAGTACCTGATTGGTCGCTACAAGAATATCGAGCTAGCACTGGCCGCCTATAACGCCGGCGAAGGCAACGTGAAAAAATACAACGGCATTCCGCCATTTGCAGAGACACAGGACTATGTAAAACGTGTCCTCAGCCGTTATCGCAATCTTTACGGTGGCAGCGCGACGGCCGTCGCCAGCCTGACCCCTGCGGTACAGCATACTGCCAGCACCCCCTGAGCCCGCCTTCGTCCTGAGCTGTCGACTAACACGGGAAAACCCCGCCAAAGGGCTCAGTCCTTTAATTCAGAGCCTCTCTGAATATCCATCAAAGCTCTATCCCCACTTCTGCTCCGTCGTATACCAGCGCATACATCTTTACCCCGGGCTGCATCGGATGCTGGACACAACGCCCCTCACGCGCCAGATCAAACTCCATCGCATGATAAGCACAACGTAACCGGGTGCCGTTGAGTGAGCCAGTGTGCAAAGGGAAGCCTTTGTGTGGACACATGTCCCGGACCAGATACCGCTTCCCTTCCTGCTGGATCAACATCAAGGCAATGCCGTCCACACGAAAGACCTGACGGTATCCATCATGAAGGTTAATCAGCTTTTCCAGTCGATGAAATGCCATGGTAACGGCCCCGCACAATCACACGCATGATGGCAACTGAATAGCGCAATTTTGCGCAATAAAAAAGGCAGGAAAACCTGCCTTTTTTATTATCGCGGATGGCGACTTACTGACCGTGGTTTTCCGCCAGGAAAAACCAGGTATCCAGCACGGAGTCCGGGTTCAACGATACGGAGTCGATGCCCTGCTCCATCAGCCACTTGGCCAGATCAGGATGATCGGAAGGCCCTTGGCCACAGATGCCAATGTACTTGCCGGCTTTTTTGCAAGCTTCAATGGCGCGTGCCAGCAAGAACTTCACGGCCGGATCACGCTCATCAAAAAGGTGCGACACGATACCGGAGTCACGATCCAGACCCAGCGTCAGCTGTGTCAGATCGTTGGAACCAATCGAGAATCCGTCAAAGTGCTCAAGGAACTCATCGGCCAGCAGCGCATTGGTCGGCAGCTCGCACATCATGATGACACGCAGGCCATTCTCGCCACGCTTCAGTCCCTTCTCGGCCAGCAACTCCAGCACACGCTTGGCTTCGCCGGTGGTGCGCACGAAGGGAATCATGACCTCGACATTGGTCAGGCCCATTTCATTGCGTACTTTCTTCAGCGCCCGCACTTCCAGATCAAAGCAGTCGCGGAAGTTGTCGGAGATGTAGCGGCTGGCTCCACGGAAACCCAGCATCGGATTTTCTTCTTCCGGCTCATACAGCTTGCCACCGACCAGATTGGCGTACTCGTTGGACTTGAAGTCCGACATACGCACAATGACCTTCTTCGGGTAGAAAGCGGCCGCCAGTGTTGCAATGCCTTCGACCAGCTTCTCGACATAAAAATCGACAGGTGAGGCATAGCCGGCACAGCGGTTGTCGACAGACTGCTTGATGTCGCGCGGCAGGCTGTCGTAGTTGAGCAGCGCCTTCGGATGCACGCCGATCATGCGGTTGATGATGAACTCGAGTCGCGCCAGACCAATACCCTCGTTGGGCAGTGTCGCAAAATCAAAAGCGCGATCAGGGTTGCCCACATTCATCATGATCTTGAACGGTAGCTTGGGCATGGACTCAATCGAGTTCTTCTGGATTTCAAAATCCAGTTGCCCTTCGTAGATGAATCCCGTGTCGCCTTCAGCACAAGAGACCGTCACATCCATGCCGTCTTTCAGCAGTTCGGTCGCGTTGCCGCAGCCCACAATGGCCGGCACACCCAGCTCACGTGCAATGATGGCCGCGTGGCAGGTACGGCCACCACGGTTGGTGACGATGGCGCTAGCGCGCTTCATCACCGGCTCCCAATCCGGGTCGGTCATATCGGAGACGAGCACGTCACCCGGCTGTACCTTTTCCATTTCCTTGATGGACGTAACCACACGCACGGGGCCGGAGCCAATCCGCTGGCCGATGGAACGCCCTTCGCACAGCACTTTGCCCTTTTGCTTGAGCAGGTAGCGCTCCATGGTGCCGACGTTCTGACGGCTCTTCACCGTTTCCGGGCGCGCCTGGACAATGTAAATCAGGCCGTCATCACCGTCTTTGGCCCACTCGATATCCATCGGCGCAGCGTAGTGCTTCTCAATGATCAGGGCCTGCTTGGACAGCTCGGTAATCTCGGCATCGGTGATCGAAAAGCGGGCACGTTCGGCCTTGTCCACATCGACAATCACGGTGGACTTGCCGGCAGCACCCGTGGCGCCATAAATCATCTTCTGGGCTTTGGAGCCCAGGTTGCGGCGCAGCACTGCCGGGCGCCCGGCTTCCAGCGTCGGCTTGTGCACATAGAACTCATCAGGATTGACTGCGCCCTGTACCACCATCTCGCCCAGACCATAGGACGAGGTAATGAACACGGCATCACGGAAACCCGACTCGGTATCAAGGGTGAACATCACACCGGCAGCACCTGTCTCCGACCGCACCATGCGCTGGATACCCGCAGACAGGGCCACCAACTTGTGGTCAAAGCCCTGATGCACACGGTAGGCAATGGCGCGATCGTTGAAGAGCGAGGCGAAAACCTCACGGATGGCCACCAGAACATTGTCGATGCCACGGATATTCAGGAAGGTTTCTTGCTGGCCCGCAAAAGAGGCATCCGGCAGGTCTTCAGCGGTGGCTGACGAACGCACGGCTACCGCCATGTTGTCATTGCCATTGGCCATCTGGATGAAGGCCGCACGAACCTCCTGCTCGAACGCAGGCAACAAGGGAGTATCGATGATCCATTGACGGATCTGCTTGCCGGTTTCCGCCAGCTTGACGACGTCATCCACATCCAGAGCGTCCAGTGCGTCGTTGATACGTTTGTTAAGGCCGCTCTGCTCCAGGAAGTCACGGTAGGCCTGGGCCGTCGTTGCAAAACCACCGGGCACTGACACCCCAGCGTTCGCCAGGTTACTGATCATTTCGCCGAGGGAGGCGTTTTTACCGCCCACAATCTCGACATCATGCTTGCCAAGCTCTTGAAACCAAATGACGGACGCTTCCAAGGTAGGACTCCCTAGCGGTAAACCTGAATCTGTGTGAAGGATCGTGATTGACGATCCACAAGCGCCTGATAAGAAAGCGGTTTCCTGATTTGGAGCGCTGTCCATGCAGGGCGTTTGGACATACACTCGGGGGCAGCCTCAAGGCCCTGTTAACTGCCGTTCGGCCCCGTACCGAGGCCGGGAATTGTACTCAAGTCCGCCGGAAAATGCTTGCCGAAAGATGGCCGAATTTGTCTGCACCCGTGCTGGCCAAAGCCTCGCCAGCCGCACGCATGGTCAAGGTTTTGCGCCGAAACAACCGCGAACCTGCGAGCATTTGTCGTCAACCAGCGGAAATGATGCGCGGCTACAGGGGCCCGTATCCACCCTCTTGCTCCCCCAGCACCGGGAGCCACCAAGGATTGCCCCATGAAACGTAGCGTCTACTTTGTCTCCGACGGCACCGGCATCACAGCGGAAACTCTTGGCCATAGCCTGCTGGCCCAATTTGACAACATCGAGTTCGATGAGCTCACCGTACCTTACGTCGACACGGTGGAAAAGGCCCATAGCCTCGTCAATGAAATCAATCGGATTGCCGAGGAAACAGGCACTCGCCCCATCATCATCGACACCATCGTGAACCGCGATGTCCGCGAAGCACTAGCCCGCGCCAACGCCTTCATGGTCGATGTCTTCGGGACCTACGTCAGCCAGCTCGAAACCGAGCTCTGCTCAACCTCCTCCACCGTGGTCGGCAAAACACACTCGATTGTCAACAGCGAGGCTTACAGCGTGCGCATCGATGCCGTGCACTTCGCCCTCGACAACGACGATGGCGCCCGCACCCGTCATTACGACAAGGCCGACATCATCCTGACCGGCGTTTCCCGCTCCGGCAAAACCCCCACCTCTCTCTATATGGCGCTGCAATTCGGGGTGTTTGTCGGCAATTATCCGCTGACCGAGGATGACTTTGACGACCTGCGTCTGCCGGCAGCCCTGAAGGAGCATAAGAAGAAGCTTTTCGGCCTGACGATTGACCCTGAGCGCTTGGCGGCGATCCGTAATGAACGCAAGGCCAATAGCCGTTATGCATCGGTGCAGCAATGTGAAATTGAAATCCGGGCCGCACAGGCAATGTTCAATAAAGAGGGCATCCCGTACATCAATACGACGCATCTTTCGATTGAGGAAATCTCGACCCGGATACTGGCGACGGCCGGCATCAAGCGCCGGCTGGTGTAAGTACCTGAAGGAAGAAAATAAAAAGGGCTGCAAAGCAGCCCTGAAAACATCATGAAAGCTCACCTCGGGGCCGCATGAGTGAATACCACCACAACCACAAGAGTCCACTTACCTTCATCAATCTGATAGCAGAGGACAACTGAAGAGCATCTATTTGAGTTTACTTCACCTTCAAATCAACCTGCCCATAGAACTTACCGCCGGGAATAACCATCTGGCCCAGCGTAAATGCAGTCCCAGAGCCAGCTGCAACACCATTAAGCTCTGCACCAGGCTTCCAATCCACTCCTTCGCGGTATGTGTTTCCCGCTCCCGTAAAGGCGGCGTTTGTTGCAGGCGCCTTGTAAAGATTCAATTTCCCGATTCTGACAACATCATCCCTACCTGTGCCAGGACCCAGTTCATAGGCAGTCGCAAAGGTAATCACCGTACGCTGAACCGGACCGGGCTGTGATGCCACAGACTCTCTCCAGAAATCGATACGGCTGGCATCGCTAACATCCGCATCCATAACATGCTGAGAGACCAAGCGAAGCTCACCGGTTATATCAATCCACTCAATACGCGTTCCATCAACAGGCTCAATGATATAAAGACCATTTTTGGATGGATCTGTGGCCCTCAGCACAGAAGTGATACCGATATAATCCTGACCCGGCGGAGGTGCAAGCGTAAAGCTGAAGTCACCACCAAATTTCCAGCGCATACCCGCGATGGCATCATCATCACGCATTCTTCGAGCAACAGTACCATCGGGCAAGTCACCAATCGCCAAGTCGGCCCGAATATCAAAACTCATGTTCCTCGACGCAAACCTCAAACCGTTTACATCCAGACCAGAGCCCGCCAGATAATCCATACTGGTGTCTGCAACATACAACTGACCAGCAAGAAAGGAATACCGAGCATCGATATTTCTGAACCCGATATATTTGTTGGCATCCGTATCCGCCACAATCAAATGCGACCCTTCCGTGCTCGGCGTACCATAGGCGGTGTTTTTGCCAGCGGTTTGTATTGTCAAATCAAAGCCCGCTCCATGTCGCTCAGCAGCCGCAATTGAAGGATGCCCGCTTGGATACAAAAGCAGATTCGCATCCAGATTATAAAAATTAGGCATCAGCGCCCAAGTTTGGGGGGTGCTTAACTGCGTCCCCGTTGCAACATCATGCATGGTGATGGTCCGAGCACCACCTTGCAGCTCAAAGCCGCGCACGGCGATAGCCACACTATTCTCATCCGCTATCACAGATGCAGGCGTCGCACCGAAAGCTGCCGCAGGAAAGAAGCTGCTGGTAGTGGATGTCGTGAAATTTGACAGGCCGTTCAGCGCACCAGGCTCCAACAAATTGATATATATCGACCCCATGTCAAACGTAGCACGAGAGGGTGTTGCTGAGGCGCCATCAACCAGCGCACGCCAATTACTGAACCTTAGCGAGTTTCCACCGGGCTCGGCCAACTCCAAAACAAACTGATCGCCCTCTCCTTGACGCGCAAACTCGAATTTTGGCTGAAGAATGATGCCCGAGGAGCCTAAGCCAGTGCCTATGCCAGCACCTGTGCTCCCACGCACGGAATAGTCAACATTCAACAGGTCGCCAGAAAATCCGAACTTCCAGTGTGACTGCGTGTTGCTAGCATTCAACACACCAAAATCAAATGCGGCGGGCGAGCCGGGAAACATGATGTTGGTTTGAACCCCCAAATCCAGCTGAAAGCCATTGGTAGTGGTGTTAACTCTGGGCAAGCTCAGGTTACCTAGAAAATTCAAACCCTTTGCAGAATCAAGGGTAAATTTTCCTGTCGCCTCACCCACAAGGTTGAAGTTTCTGAAGACAAGAACGTTATAGCCCTGAGCGGGATCGCCATTGAAGCCGCCCGCAAAAGGTACCAGTCTCGGCTGAGCCAAATACCAGTTGCCATCGCGAGCATCCAGAAACAACTTGCCATTACTGGTGGACGCATCGAAAAGCCCATTCGTATTGGAAAGGCGGAAAATGGTCGGGCTCAGCGTTTCGATACCCAAAAGACCAAATGTGCGTGTTGAGCCACCTGCTCCGGCAACACGCATCGCCACGCTACTCAGCTCATAGGGCTCAATGGTTACCCCCATCGAAAAAGCCGGTACACCTGCATTGGCGCCAACATCAAAGTCGAGCGTGACATCCAACGGTGCCAGCCGTATCTGATTGACCCGCAACGCCAGATTGTCATCCTCCCACTGAAACCGGTTCAGTGTGAGCTCAGAGCCTTGCAAGCTGGCAAGCAAGCCATCTTGGGCAGAAACAGCCCTCAAGACGTCCTCATCCAGCGCCTCAAGAGCATAAGTTGGCTGAAGCATCACCACCGAAATGGCAAAAGACAGAATTTTTATTTTCATGATGTGCCGCTCAGCAGAAGGTGGTCGGGCCCCAGCAGTTATCAACTGGCCGCTGCTGCAAATCGACGGGATTCACATTGACTGCCCCACCAAATAGCCCGCCAATTACATCAAGCGTACCAATACGAATCGACTGGTTTGTGGTCAGGTTAGGAATCTGAACGTCAGGAATCGACATCCACCAGCCTTTTTCAGCAGGATTCCCCGCAAATGCCCCTGTGCTGACACGTTGCCACAGAATATTTTCCTTTTGCACGCCCAAATAGAAGTCTTTAGTCGGCGAACCATTCGCCTCACTTACCTGAATATTATGAATGGATCGTAAAGGCTGATTATTAAGATTCGTATTGTTCAGTGTTAGCCCGATAGCCACCGCGCTCATTCCAGTCAACGAGGCCGTCTGTGCACGCCGCAGCACTAGATTCTGCTGATGCGAAGCAATAGTTGCTGTTGTGGGGCCAATAACACAACAAATTCCAACAGAGGTAACGCCAACATTCGTTAACGTGGCATTAGTGACACGCACATTCATTTCCCCCGACAACCTGGTAATGCCGGTATCATCGTTAAGATCATTGATATTGGGGTTTTCACCAACCGACATCACGCCCAAAGACTCATAAGCTCCAAAGCGCATGCCCGATACTTCCCGAGTAGCAGGATTACCAGGATTCTTGACCGCAAACTCAAGATAAGGTCGGCGCAGCATGAAGTCTCGGCCTGGTCCTGAATCGGCCGCACTGGTCGCGCCAACACCCGTAAGCCTGAGATTGCTGATATCGATATCGCAAACCCCTGTGCCCCCAGCACCATCGCAGCCCAAGGCCAAGCGTTTTATATTCGTGTTCAAATCCAACTGCGCATCAACCGCCAAGCGATAAAATCCAAACCCGGCATTTGCAGCATAACTGGCCACAAACAAAGACTGGCCATGCATGTCAGACAGCTCGCTGTCATCAATCTCTTCCAGCGCATAACTGGGCAGTGACCACAGGCTCACCAGAGTGAGTACCAGAAGGCGCATGAGAGATAAAACCCCGCAACCAGAACTGAGGGATGTCAGCATGACGGATGATCTCCCAAACAAGAAAATATTTTAACAGTGCCATCAATTCGGATATTGGCCACATTTGCAGGCCCGTTTACCTGCAACGCCATAAAGCCAGTGTTTCTGCCCGCCGGAATCGCAGCGCCAGTCGGCTCGGTCACGGCATCAGCCTCGTAACCCCTTCGCGCAGCGGTATCCTGCTCAAACGCAATATTGTCGATGACCAGGTTTTTGAGCTGTATTTTGGTATTTGAAGCCGGATCTGCCGCCGCACTGCCAAAACCGATAACCGCTGCAGGAATCGTTTTGGACGCACTGGCATCAGTCGTATACGTCACACTACTGGCATCAACGGTCAAATACGGTATTTTCAGAGCAAACGATATTCCCTTCAGCACCAGCCACTTCTGGTTAACATCCTGCGTGCCTCTATTTGAAAAATTCCATGCCATCCGGCACTCACGATAAGTGGCAAGCGCCGTGCACAGGGGTAACACGGCGCCTGTGTCTGTCGCATTCAGACGCCAATCCAGACCAACAGCAACCCCATCCTGCGCGACAATCGTTGACAGCTCATCCGCATCAAGCGGAAAAAGCGCCGCCTGAGACTGGAGCGCAAACATCGAAAGAGCAAAAAAGATAATTTTTTTCATGTCATAAACCCAAAGTCGTGATTTTCAGGTTCTGAAAAAATATGCCTTCAATGGCAACACTACCCGGTGTACCGACAGCCCCTCTGCTGCCAACAACAGTGGTTCCTCCTGAATTCCTGAACTCCATTCGCCCCATGCGAACCTCACCATGCGTAGCATGCGTGCAATCTATCGTTGAATTGGTGCAAAGCTTGCTGGCGCTTCCAAGACCCACCCCATGTGTTGCACAAGCGCCTCCATTATTGGCTCCATAATTGCAATAGGCATAGCCGTATACATTGGCCTGATTAGGAATACGCACCAACTGGATCACCAGATTGCCAGCGGCATCACTATCAAAAATCAAGGGCTGATAATGGGCATGCCCAACAGGCATATTGATATCGAGATCCGTTACCCAAACACCTTCATTGGCATTAAAGGTAAGATCGGCTGTTTCAGGGAGGTTTGCCGTGCCATTTGACCCTCCGACACCAAACCTGAGAACACCGGTAGGGGCACTATTCAATCGATTGAGCCATACCGCTCCGAATGTCCCCACATCGTCGACCACAGCGCCACCAGAGGCAACCGGAAGATATTCGACACCCGCGTTGCCCATATACTTTCCATAATCGACCGTGCTTTGGAAAATACTGTACTGGCTACCATGAAAAGAAAGGCCATCCCATACAGAAATGCTCTGCAATCGGGCATTGGCATTGACGAGTGCACTACTTGGTCCGAAGCCACCAGCAAGCCCGCCACACAGGGCGGTTGAGCCGTAAGTCGGTGTGCCGGCCGCACAGATGGCGATATCCCCAAAGAATGCATATTTGAGGTTCATAACAGACGCGCTGGCGAAGTCAGCTGCCGCCCTGTAGGCGGGTGCCCGATATTGCAATATCGGGTGCCCTTCATTAAGGCCGTTATACTTGAAGAAGGTGGGGGTTGTTGCCAAAAATACCCACGGATTGCTGGCCGTCCCCCAACTGGAAATGCTTGTTGGGCTCACCCGTTGATTTTTATCACCATTGGCGCCAGAAAAAGCGAACCCGTACCAAAACAAATCTACCGAGTTGCCAAAACCACCCGCTACGCCACTGCCTGCTGCCGGCGCGCCGCGCGGCATCTGCCGTATATAGGCAGTAGGATCAAAAACGACACGAAAATTCTCGGGGAGCAGCGCAACGCCCTCGCCCGTAAAGTCACCAAGCTCGGACTCCTCGATCTCCGTCATAGCAGACGCAGCACCGGCTGCTGCCGTCAAAGCAAGCGCCAGTGATAAAAAGCGAAGGGAATCTAGGGGGCGGAACATCATTGTTTCACTCCAAAGCCACGCGAGGTGACGGCTTTTGGTGCTGGTTTCTTGTTATTGACAGCATCGAATCGACCACTGTCATTTCGCGCCCACAACAGTGGTAACACGACATATTTCTTCTCTTGCTTCCTTCATATAGAGACCATCATCAATACTCAAGCCAAAAAAATGACCGCAAGGTCACTGCCGGCACGCGAAACGGCCTCTCCGGGAAAAATGAATGCAATACTTGAGTTTATTCAGATAAAAATGATCTTAATACTGCTTTTGCATGCAAAAAATAAGACGACCAATTGGTCGTCTTATTTACACATCAGGAATTGAAACAAAAATCACACATGCGCTCTGTCTGAGCGAATGGTCAATAAGCACACATCATATGACATGAACATTCAGATGGAGTCGCCCGGTATCCGGACCCAGCCCTCCATCAATACTCGCGCACTGCGACTCATGATGGCCTTGGTGACCGTCCACTCATCATTGATGCGCTTGGCCTGGGCCCCCACCCGCAAAGTACCGGAGGGATGGCCAAACCGGACTGACTCCCGCTCTCCTCCACCGGCGGCCAAATTCACCAAAGTGCCCGGCACGGCAGCGGCGGTACCAATCGCCACGGCAGCGGTGCCCATCATGGCGTGATGGAGCTTGCCCATGGACAAGGCGCGCACCAACAGATCAACGTCAGCAGCGGCGACGGTCTTGCCGCTAGACGACACATAGTCAGTTGGTTTGGCGACGAAAGCGATCTTGGGCGTGTGCTGACGGGTGGCCGCCTCCTCAGGCATCTTGATCAGCCCCATGCGCAATGCGCCGGCCACACGAATCGCTTCGAACCTGGCCAGTGCCGCGGAATCACTGTTGATGGCCTCGCGCAGCTCGGTGCCGGTGTAGCCGATATCTTCGGCGTTCACGAAAACGGTCGGGATGCCGGCGGTAATCATCGTCGCCTTCAAGATGCCGATGCCCGGAACTTCCAGGTCGTCCACCAGGTTACCGGTGGGGAACATGGAGCCACTGCCCTCGCCCTCATCTGACGGATCGATGAACTCCAGCACAATCTCGGCCGCCGGAAACGTGACGCCATCCAGCTCGAAATCACCGGTCTCCTGCACCTGACGATTGGTCACCGGCACATGGGCGATGATGGTTTTTTTGATATTGGCCTGCCAGATGCGCACGACGCAGATGCCATTGTCAGGAATGCGCGACGGATCCACGAGGCCGGCGTGCAGCGCAAAAGCGCCGGCGGCCGTCGAGAGATTGCCGCAGTTGCCACTCCAGTCGACAAAGGCTTTGTCGATGGACACCTGGCCATAGAGGTAATCCACATCGTGATCCGGCCGTGAGCTCTTCGACAGGATCACGCACTTGCTGGTACTGGAGGTCGCCCCACCCATACCATCGATGTGAGCGGAATACGGATCGGGGCTACCTATCACGCGCATGAACAACTTGTCGCGCGCCGCACCTGGCACCTGGCAGTTTGCAGGCAAATCCTGCAACCGGAAAAATACGCCCTTGCTGGTGCCGCCACGCATATACGTGGCAGGGACTTTGATTTGGGGCAGATGCGCCATGCTGATACTCCTTCAACGAATTTGATGCCGCCCTTTAGGCAACGACCCGGCACGGAGCACCGGACCGGGTCGATGGATGCTGCTCAAACACACCGCCAGCCATCAGGCACTGGTAGCCTCCAGAAAGTCCTTGGCGAAGCGCTGCAACACACCACCGGCTTCATAAACCGACACTTCCTCAGACGAATCCAGACGGCAGGTCACCGGCACTTCGACGGTCTCACCAGTTCGGCGGTGAATGACCAGTGTCAGTGTCGCACGCGGCGTAATGGCGCCTGTGACGTCATACGTTTCCGTGCCATCAATGCCTAAGGTCTTGCGCGTGACGCCCGGCTTGAACTCCAAGGGCATCACACCCATGCCAATCAGGTTGGTGCGATGAATACGCTCGAAGCCTTCGGCCACAATCGCTTCCACACCTGCCAGACGCACGCCTTTGGCTGCCCAATCACGCGACGAGCCCTGACCGTAGTCAGCACCCGCAATGATGATGAGAGGCTGCTTGCGATCCATATAGGTTTCAATCGCTTCCCACATGCGCATGACCTTGCCTTCCGGCTCCACGCGCGCGAGCGAACCCTTCTTGACCTGACCATCCACCACGGCCATCTCGTTGACCAACTGCGGGTTGGCAAACGTTGCACGCTGCGCCGTCAGATGATCGCCCCGATGCGTGGCATAGGAATTGAAGTCCTCTTCCGGCAGCCCCATCTTGTGCAGATATTCACCCGCCGCCGAGTCCATCATGATGGCGTTGGACGGCGACAAATGATCAGTGGTGATGTTGTCCGGCAGCACCGCCAACGCACGCATGCCTTTCATCGTGCGCTCGCCTGCCAGCGCGCCTTCCCAATATGGCGGACGACGAATGTACGTAGACATCGGGCGCCAGTCATACAACGGGCTCACCTTCTCACCTGCTTCGCCACTGTGCTCAAACATCGGGATGTAAACCGCACGGAACTGTTCCGGCTTCACACTGCGCGCCACAATCGCATCAATTTCTTCATCTGACGGCCAGATATCTTTCAAGCGGATTTCTTTTCCATCGACCACCGTCAGCACATCCTTCTCGATATCGAAGCGGATGGTGCCGGCAATCGCATAAGCCACGACAAGCGGAGGTGATGCCAGGAAAGCCTGCTTTGCATAGGGATGGATACGCCCATCGAAATTGCGGTTACCTGAAAGAACGGCCGTCGCATACAGGTCGCGATCAATGATTTCTTGCTGGATCTTCGGATCCAGTGCACCGGACATACCGTTACAGGATGTGCAGGCATAGGCCACGATGCCAAAGCCCAAGGCTTCAAGGTCATCCATCAACCCGGCTTCTTCCAGATACAGCTTTACCGTTTTGGAGCCAGGAGCCAGTGAAGACTTCACCCAAGGCTTGCGCACAAGGCCAAGCTTGCGCGCATTGCGGGCCAGCAAACCGGCCGCGATGACGTTGCGTGGATTGGAGGTATTAGTGCAGCTGGTAATGGCCGCGATGATTACGGCACCATCAGGCATCAGGCCTTGCGCCTCTTCCGCACGGGCCTTGTCCAGATCAACCGCAATGCCACGTGCCGCAAGATCAGAAGTCGGCAGGCGTTTGTGCGGATTGGACGGGCCGGCCATATTGCGCACGACAGACGACAAATCAAACGTCAGCACACGCTCGTACTCCGCCGTCTTCAGGGCATCAGACCACAAGCCAGCTTCCTTCGCATAGGTTTCCACCAGCGCGACCTGCTCATCCGAGCGGCCGGTCAGGCGCAGATAAATAAGTGTTTGTTCGTCGATAGAGAACATGGCGGCTGTCGCGCCATATTCCGGTGCCATATTGGAAATGGTGGCACGGTCACCGATGGTAAGGCTCGAGGCGCCTTCACCATAAAACTCGAGATACGCACCCACCACCTTTTCTTTACGCAAGAATTCGGTCAATGCCAGAACGATGTCTGTGGCCGTAATGCCGGGCTGACGCTTGCCAGAAAGTTCTACACCAACAATATCCGGCAAACGCATCCAGGATGCGCGACCGAGCATGACATTTTCAGCCTCCAGACCGCCTACACCAACGGCAATCACACCGAGCGCATCCACATGGGGTGTGTGCGAATCCGTACCGACACAGGTATCCGGAAACGCCAACCCATTCTGGTTGTGAATCACCGGCGACATTTTTTCCAGATTGATCTTGTGCATGATGCCGTTGCCGGCCGGAATCACATCGACATTATCGAAGGCCAGCTTGGTCCAGTTGATGAAATGGAAGCGATCTTCGTTACGACGATCTTCAATGTCACGATTCTTCTGGAAGGCATCCGGATCAAAACCACCGCACTCCACCGCCAGCGAATGATCGACAATCAGCTGCACCGGCACGACCGGGTTCACCTTGGCGGGATCGCCACCTTGATCGGCAATGGCATCACGCAAACCGGCGAGGTCGACCAGCGCGGTCTGCCCCAGAATGTCATGACACACGACGCGTGCCGGGAACCAGGGAAAGTCGCGCTCGCGCTTGCGCTCGATAAGCTGCACCAAGCATTCGTTAATGATGGCCGGATCGGCTTTACGCACGATGTTCTCGGCATGTACGCGAGCGGTGTACGGCAGACCCGCCCAGGCACCCGGTTTGATGGCTTCTACCGCGGCGCGCGCATCGAAATAATCGAGCGTGGTGCCGGGCAGGTTCTTGCGAAATTGGGTATTCATTTTTAACAGTCTCTCTGAGCCTAGCGGGTTGGCCTCCTCGTAGCGGCGCATTCATTCGCACATTACATGCAGCGATGCGCCACCACGGGAGTAAGACCTGAAAACTCACGACGCCCCACTCATGCAGGGCGACAGTGGATTACTTGCGATCCTGAATCGGAACGAACTTCACGTCTTCCGGGCCGACATAGTTGGCGCTTGGACGGATGATCTTGCCGTCAATACGCTGCTCGATGACATGGGCCGACCAGCCAGAAGTACGTGCGATCACGAACAGCGGCGTGAACATGGCCGTGGGCACGCCCATCATGTGGTAGCTCACCGCACTGAACCAGTCGAGGTTGGGGAACATCTGTTTGACCTCCCACATCACGGTTTCCAGCCGCTCGGCGATGTCGAACATCTTGGGCGAACCGGCCTCTTGCGA
>JAUXNL010000050.1 GCA_030684415.1 Moraxellaceae bacterium
GGCCACCAGCCAGGGCAGGCTGGCGCGGCCGGTGCGGCGAACCACTGCAGACAACGCGGCGCCGAGCAGCCCTGAGCGTTCGGCCAGCCCCAGGCCGAGCATGGCCACAATGACCGGCCCCACCGGCGCAAAGCCGGTGAAGTTGCTGACGGTGTCGGTCAGGATTTTGGCGAGGCCGGCCGCCGAGAGCAGGTTGACGGCTGCCACCGTGCGGCTGCCGTCCGGATAGCTCGCCTGCCAGCCGGCCATGGCCGCCAGCCACGACGCCAACAGCACCAGGCCACAGAGCCAGACAAACAACCAGGCCGGGGCGGGCAGGCGATTGCCGGCACGCTCGATCCGGTCGAGCAGGGACAACAGGCGTGATGACATGAGTCTGTTCCTTTTTGTGCAGGGGCTGGCCTCGTACAAGGCGTGAAGGGCGAGAGGCTGCCCGGTGCATATACGGCATGGCCAGTTATTGCAGATACAGCAGCAGGGTCACCGTATTGTCGTAGCTGCCCGGGGCGTAGCATTTCAACTGCCGCATTAAAGGCGTCGCATCTGGGCCGCAGCATAAACCAGGGGGAGACGAGCAATCACAGTGCCAGGCCGGCTTTGCGCCATGGCAAGGACAATAGCGTGCAGCGCCATGCTCGCCCCGCCACCAAGTCGCTCTGGATGCCCCGTCCCTGATCCCTTCCACAAACTCAGAAGAGCCCTGTCGAAGGGATCAGCGCGAACGCCTTTGGCTTGCTGCCGCCAACCCTGACGTCCGGCTACCTTGTTTCGGCCATCATCCCCTGTGTTGCCCTGTGAACAAAAGCCCGGTTTGGCAGGGCCGGAGGGCTCCCGCATAATCCCCGGCATTCTGCCGCCCCGCGGCCGCGCCCTGGAGTTCCCCTCGTGTCTGTTGCTGCCCCGACCGTATTGCCGCCTGCCCATCCTGCTTTTGATGCTGTCCGCGCCGTGCCGCTGCCCTCGCACCGGCTCACCGTAGCCGAATACCGTCACCGCGCCACCGGCGCCATTCACTACCATCTGGCGGCGGACAATCCGGAGAATGTCTTTCTGGTGGCGCTGCGCACCATGCCCATGGACTCCACAGGCGTTGCACACATTCTTGAACATACCGCGCTGTGTGGCTCACGCCGTTTCCCTGTGCGCGATCCGTTCTTCCTGATGATCCGGCGCTCGCTCAATACCTTCATGAACGCCATGACATCCAGTGACTGGACGGCGTATCCCTTCGCCAGTCAGAACCGCAAGGATTTCGACAACCTGCTTTCGGTCTATCTCGATGCGGTGTTCTTCGCGCGCCTCGATCCACTGGATTTTGCGCAGGAAGGCATCCGTGTCGAATTCGAAAAGCCGGACGAGAAGGACAGCCCGCTGGTGTACAAGGGCGTGGTGTTCAACGAAATGAAGGGCGCCATGAGCACGCCGCAGTCCGCACTCTGGGACGTGCTGAACCGGCATCTGTTTCCCTCGACCACCTATCACTACAACTCTGGTGGTGATCCCGAGCACATTCCCGATCTTTCTTACGAAGAATTGCTCGCCTTCTACAAAGAGCATTACCACCCCAGCAACGCCGTCTTCATGACGTATGGCGACATTCCCGCGCTGGAACTCCAAGAGAAAATCCACGAGCAGGCACTGAAAGAATTTACGGCCTTGCCCGAGCAGATTCGGGGCCGCGACGAAAAACGTTACCACGCGCCAGTACGCGTTGAAGAAGCCTATGCGCTCGACGAAGAAGAGGTGGACGAAAAAACCCATCATGTGCTGGGCTGGCTGCTCGGCCATGCCACCGATCTCAAGGCGCGCTTCGAAGCGGAGTTGCTGAATGGTGTGCTGCTCGAAAACTCGGCCTCGCCTCTGCGCCATTTTCTCGAAACCACCGAGCTTGGCCAGGCCCCGTCATCGCTGTGCGGTGTCGACGATTCCGGACGTGAAATGAGTTTCATGTGTGGCATTGAGGGCAGTGAAACCGATCGTGCGGCCGCTTTTGAAGCCGGCGTCATTGCCGTACTGGAAAAAGTCGCGGAAGAGGGCGTGCCCCAGGAGGATGTCGAGGCCATTCTCCATCAACTGGAATTGCAGCAACGTGAAATTGGCGGCGATCATTACCCTTACGGCCTGCAAATCATCATGAACGGCCTCAACGCCATCTTGCACGATGGTGACCCTGTCGCGCTCTGGGACATTGATCCGGTGCTGGCCGAGTTGCGCGTGGCCATCCAGAACCCGGCGTACATCAAGGAGCTCGTGCGCCGCTGGTTGCTCGACAATCCTCATCGGGTGCGCCTGACCCTGCGTCCGGAGCCTGAGCTGGCCGCGCGTCGCCGTGCGGCTGAAGCCGCACGCCTGGCCCGCCTGCGCGCCGCGCTCGACGACGCTTCGGCCGAAAAAATCCGCCGCGAAACCGTGGCGCTCAACGAGCGCCAGACGCGTGTGGATGACCCGGAAACGCTGCCCCGTGTCGGCCGCGAAGACATTCCTGCCAGCATCACCATTGCCGAAGGTAGAGACAGTCGTGTGGCATTGGCCGGCGGAGATGTGCCGCTGACGACTTATGCGCAGGGCACCAACGGCCTTGTGTACGAGCAGCTGATTTTTGATTTACCGGCGCTCTCGGTCGACGAGCAAGTGTTGCTGCCACTCTATACCGCGCTGGTCAGTGAGCTGGGCGCAGGTCAGCACGATTATCTGGCGATGCAGCAGTGGCAGTCGCGCGTGTCCGGCGGCTTGCGCATGAGCCATTCTGTGCGCGGTGATTTGCACACCAGCGACAAGGGTCTTGGCCATCTCGTGCTTTCTGGCAAGGCATTGGCCGATCACGCGCCAGCCTTCAACGAGCTGATGCGCACCACGTTCGACGGCCTGCGGTTCGACGAGCGCGACCGTGTGCGCGAGCTGGTGGCACAAATGAAGGCGCGCTGGGAGTCCAGCGTCACTGGCAGTGGTCATGCGCTCGCCATGCAAACCGCCAGTGCCGGGTTCAGTGCGGTGGGCAGCTTCAATCATTCGGTGTCGGGTCTGCCCGGCATCCGGCGCATGAAGACACTTGATGCAGCACTGGCCGACGAGGCCGAGCTGGACCGTTTGCTCGCCGCGCTCAGTGCCCTGCATGCGCGCGTGCAGGCGGCGCCACGTCGCTTCCTGCTGATTGGTGAAGAAGAAAAATTGCCGGGCTTGAGCGCGGCATTGCAAGCGCAATGGCAGACATCAGCTTTTGCTCCGGCGACGGGTGCCTTTGTTTTTCCGGCGCCAGCGGCGGCGCGTGATGTTGCCTGGCTGGCCAATACGCAGGTGCAGTTCTGCTCGAAAGCGTATGCCGCCGTGCCGGTGGAGCATGTCGATGCCGCGCCACTGATGCTGCTGGGCGGATTCCTGCGCAATGGATTCTTGCACGGCGCCATCCGTGAACGGGGCGGCGCCTATGGCGGCGGCGCCAGCTATGACAGCAACGCTTGTGCCTTCCGCTTTTATTCCTACCGCGATCCACGCCTTGCCGAGACGCTGGCGGATTTCGACGCGTCCGTGCGCTGGCTGCTCGATGGTCGCCACGAGGTCCGTCAACTGGAAGAGGCCGTGCTTGGTGTCATTTCCGACATGGACAAGCCCTTGTCGCCAGCAGGCGAAGCGCGCCAGGCCTTCCACAACGGGCTTTACGGCCGTACACCGGAACAGCGCCGGCGCATGCGCGAGCGGTTGTTGGCGACATCGCTCGATGATTTGCGCCGTGTCGGCGAGCACTATTTGTCGCGAGGTGAAGCGTGCACGGCGGTGATTGCGCCAGTGGCACGTGCAGCGGATGTCGAGGCACTAGGCCTCGCCGTCGAGCGCTTGTAAGCAGGGGATTGCTATGAAAGTTAGAAGGGGGCCTAGTTCCCAAGAGTATTGGCAGTATGAGGTTGTTAGTGAAATTACACCTTTGCAGATATTGAAGTGCTTAAAAAAGAGTGAACCTATACAGTTCAATGTGAGTAAGGGTGATGCAAAAAATCGTTCATCATTTTGCGCATTAGAAATAGATCACAATGATATTTCTGAGTTGTTTTATTTGTTTTTCAATGAAATAAAGGATAAAGATGAGTTCATAAAAAAGTTCATTCCTTCGTTGATTGGTGAAATAAATAAAGATGAATTTATGCGTGTGGTGAAAATGGGGTTGAAAAATAAATATGAATGATATTTTTCTGTTATGAATAAACCTGAACTCCACTTTGCCCACGCCAACGGCCTGCCATCGGCATGCTATGGCAAGTTGTTTGATGCACTGGCCAACGATGTCGACGTGCAGGCACTGCCGATACTCGGCATGGACCCACGCTTTCCCGTGCGCCGGCACTGGCACGAGTTGGCTGACCAGGTGGCGGACTCCATCCGTACCCGTTGCAAAGGCCCGGTGATCGGACTCGGCCATTCCATGGGGGGGCTCTGTACGTTTTTTGCGGCACACCGGTATCCGGAGTTGTTTCGCGGCGTGGTGATACTCGATCCGCCGGTGATCAATGGCCCCGGCGCACTCGCGTTTTCTGCCATGCGCTGGATGGGGCAGGTGGACCGCATCACACCGGCCGGCCGCAGTAAAGGCCGGCGCGAAGTGTGGCCGTCTCGTGATGTGGCGCGCGAACTGCTGCGCCCAAAAGGATTGTTCCGCACGTTTGATGAGGATTGTTTTGAAGACTATTTGCGCTATGGGCTCAGTGATTGCGAGCAGGGCGTGTGTCTGACCATTCCCGCGGCGGTAGAGGTCGACATCTTCCGCACGACACCCACGGACTCCTGGCGCTACCGCCGTCCGCTGGCCGTGCCCGGTGTGCTGCTCACCGGTAGCAAGAGTGACTTCAAAGGTTCGGGTTTTGCTGAACGTCTGGCGCGCACACAAGGTCTTTTGCATCGTGAGGTGCAGGGTGGACACATGTTCCCGCTCGAGCATCCGCTGCAAACGGTAGAAGCAATTCTTGCTGGGTTGCGCACTAAGGGACTGCTGGCATGACACTGCCCGTGACCGAGCGTGAATTCCGGCACAAGGGCCGCAAGATCGCTGCACGTAGCTGGCATGACCCTTCGTTACCGCCGCTCTTGCTGTTGCATGGCTGGCAAGACAACGCCGCGACGTTTGATCGACTGGCGCCGCTGCTGCCCGGCTTTCACATTGTCGCCATGGATTTTGCCGGACATGGTTTCAGCGACTGGCGTGCCGAGGGCATGCGTTATCACACGCTTGATCATGTCGATGATGTACTGGCAGTGGCGGATGCACTGGGCTGGGAGCGCTTTCGCCTCGGGGGGCATTCGATGGGCGCCGGCATCGCTTCCTTGTTTGCCGGCGCCTTGCCCGAGCGGGTGCAGCAACTGGTGATGATTGACGGTCTTGGGCCGTATGCCGGGGCGCCGGAAGAGGCGCCCTCCATCCTGCGTGACGCGCTGCTCGAGTGGCGCGACTGGGCGCCGCGCGATGAGCGTGTGTTTGCTGATGTGGCGCTGGCCGTCACCGCGCGTCGTCGCGGATTCACGCCGCTTGGCGAAGAAGCGGCCGCCATTCTCTGTTCTCGCTCTTTGCGCAGCGTTCCGGGCGGCTATGCTTGGACGACCGACCGGCGCGTGCGCCTGCACTCTTCGCTGCGCCTGTCGGAAACGCAGGTGTGTGCCTTTCTGGCCGCCATTACGGCGCCGGTACTGGTGATTCGCGCGGAGGGAGGCTACCCCGCCGATCCGGCCGTGTTCGACGCACGGCTCCAGTCCATCGGTCGACGCCAGTTTTGTCGTCTGCCCGGCGGGCACCACCTGCATCTGGATGAAAGCCCGGCGCTGGTCGCCGCCGCCATGGACGAATTCTTTCGCGATGCCAACCGACAACAATGACAAAACCGCCAACGCTCCTCTTGTGCTGACACGTTTCCTGCGCTGGCGTTACTGGCTCGGTAGTGTGCTGGCGCGTCGTCTGCTTGGCGGTGTGCTGCTGGTGAGTGCACTGGGTGCGCTCACCGCCACACTCGTGCAACTGGCCATTGATTACCGTCAGGAAGTCGGGGGTGTGCACGAGCAATTGCAGGCAGTGCAAAACAGCAGTGCGGGCAGCATGGCCTATGCCCTGTGGATTGTTAATCCGGCTGCCTTGCGCACGCAGATGAATGACTTGCTGCGGCTGCCGAATATCCGCCATGTCGAAGTTGTCGAAGCGGATGGTAGCCAATACCAGGCGGGGCGGTCGGTCTTGCCCGAGCGTGACCGTGTCGAGCGCGTGTTCAAACTGGAATACGTGCATCCGTTGTCTGGCCGTGTGCAGCTGATGGGCACCGCCCGGCTGGAGGCCACCACGGCTGAAATCAAGAGCCGACTGTTCAGCCGTTTTGTTGTCATCCTGCTGACGCAGGGCACCAAAACCTTTGTAGTGTCTTGCTTCATTCTGGTGTTTTTCCAGTGGCTGGTGACGCGTCATTTGCATCGGCTGGCCGAACAGGCCCGGCGCGTGAACTACCTCAATCTGCGCGCACCACTGACGCTGGATCGTGAGGTGGCCAATGATGAGTTGAACGAATTGCTCGATGCGTTTAACCAGATGCGCCGGAATTTGCTGCGCGACATCGAGCTGTGGGAAAAATCCGGACGCGACACCGCCAATGAAAATGCGCTAGGTCTGCAAATGGCGACACAGTTGCCGGAGGCCATTGTGCGCGTGGATGGGAGGGGCGCGGTGAGTTGGATGAATCCGGCGGCTGAGCGTCTGTGCGGTCGGCCGGCCTACAGTATTGTCAATTCCGCTCTGGCGGCGGCGCTGCCTTCTGCGGCCGGATTTGCGAGCTGGTCTGCCGAGCGTATTTTTATCGATACCTTGGGCAGCAGTGTGCCGGTGCGTCGTCGTGTTGTGTTTGTGCACAACGACGGCCGCATCATCAGCTGTGATGCCTCTGCCACCATGATCGGCGAGGCCAGTGAATCTGCGGCGCAAGACCGCAGCGCCGGCCTTGTGATTCTGCTTTCCGCCCCCCAAGTGCTGTGAGCCTTTTTTTGATGCGTTGACGTTGTCATGTACTGCGCACACCCCTCTGATTCGTCGCTTGACCTCGGCTTTCTGGCGGCTGCCTTCGCTTTTTAGCCATGGCTTCATTTGCTGTGTGCTTTTTTTCCGGAGAGAGATTTGGATATCTTGGCTTCAGCTAAGACGCCGAGCCAGTTTGAGAAGTGATTCAGCTCCTGTTCTCAGTCGCCATCGAGTGACGGGTTGGGGATAGCCTGAGTCATTATCCGAATTGAAGCCGAGTAATTATTCGGATTACGGTTCTGGCATCGGGCGTCAAACGCCTGTGCTCAGGACTCCAGCATGGCAAGCGGTAAAACGAAGCTACAAAAAACACAGATCAAAGATGCCGAGGTGTATCAGGTCGTCATCGTAGGTGCCGGGTTTTCCGGGCTGGCGATGGGCATTCGCCTCAAAGAAAAAGGTATTGATGACTTTGTGATTCTTGAGCGGGCGACCGAGGTCGGTGGTACCTGGCGCGACAACACCTATCCGGGCTGTGCCTGCGACGTTCCTTCTGTGCTCTATTCCTACTCCTTCGAGCAAAACCCCGACTGGAGCACTTCATTTTCCGGTGCCGCCGAAATACAGGCGTATATCCTGCGCTGTGTGGAAAAACATGGCCTGCGTCGTCATGTGCGGTTTGGCCATGGTGTTGCGTCTGCCGTCTGGAATGACACGGCAGGAGAGTGGCTTGTCACGGATGAGGCTGGCAGAGCGTATCGCGCACGTACCGTTGTTTGTGCCGTTGGTGGCCTGGTCAATCCAGCGGCGGTAGACATTCCGGGCCTGGATGATTTCAAGGGGCCTGTGGTGCACACCGCCCGCTGGGACAGCGATCTGGATCTGGCGGGTAAACGCGTTGCGGTCATTGGCACAGGCGCCAGCGCGGTTCAGTTGATTCCTGCCATCCAGCCCAAAGTGGCCGCCCTGACCGTGTTCCAGCGCACCCCGCACTGGGTGCTCCCCAAACCGGATTTCGCCATGCCGCTTGCCGTGCGCGCTGCTTTTCGCCGGAGTGTGCTCTTGCAGCGAGCGGTACGCAGTGGCGTGTTCGCGTTTGCTGATGCCGTGATGGGCCCTGCCATCGTCTACAACACGCCACTGACGCAAGCGCTGGAGACTTACGGGCGACGTCATATCGCACGCCATATCCGTGATCCGGAGCTGCGCCGCAAGGTCACACCGACCTTCCGCTTCGGCTGCAAGCGCATGCTGGTTTGCAGC
>JAUXNL010000068.1 GCA_030684415.1 Moraxellaceae bacterium
CCTGATGTGCGCGTGAAGCCCTCGCAGGTCACCGTCGAGCCGCCGCAGGTGCATATCGCGCCTTGCCCGGACGGTCGCGTCTGCGGCCCGGTCGCCCGTCCCTGACCTCCAGCCCAGATAGGCTGAAATTTCGGAACGCCGTCGCCCCAAGGGGCGGCGGCGTTTTCTTTGGGCGCTAGATGTGAGCTCTCAAGAGGTTGTCCATCCGGTCCGGACCCGGGGCGGCGTAAAGGTAAGGCGCAAGTTCGCGCCAGCGCGCCAGCTTCAGCTCGAAGGCCAGGGTGTAGGCGGGACTGCTTGAGGGCAGCGACAACAAGGTCAGCCGCCGACGGCCCGCGAGGCTGGGCGTACCCAGTTGGTGGGCTCGTCCGCCATTGAAGGCCACAGCCTGCAAGTGCGGAAGATCGGCGATCAGGTCGTCCAGCCGATTGGCGATCGGGCGGCGGATCGCTCCATCCAGGCTGCCGACGCGCTCAGCTGAACCAACCACGTCCCAAAGTCCGACGCCTAGGGCGCGAAGCATGTCCAGCCGCGCCCCATAGGTCTCAGGCAGGGCGACCTGGGCGAGGGCGGCGAGCAGGCGCCAGAACTGGTTGCGCGGATGGGCGTAATATTGCGCCTGCGCCAAGGAGGCCTCGCCTGGCAGGCTTCCCAGGATCAGCACCCGCGTGCGCTCGTCGACCACCGGGGGGAAGGAGGCCTTGCGAACGTCCCGGGCGGGCTGGCGTTGATCGAGGGGCAGGGCGGCCTGGCCCTAGTCCACCGGCGCACAGAAGGCGCGGATTTCCCGAGCCAGGTCCAGATCGCCGCCCTCCAGGGCGACGCGGATGGCGTCTGGGCATTGGTCTTTGGCCGCCAGGCTGGTGACCTCCAGCCGCAGGGCCGCCTGGGCTTCAGCCTCGGCCTTCAGCGCCTTGGCCTCGCGGCGCTCATTGGGGGTGCAAAGGGAAAGCCAATTGGCGTCTGCGCAACGGCTGATCAGGCGCGCCCGGCGCGCGGCCTCGATG
>JAUXNL010000079.1 GCA_030684415.1 Moraxellaceae bacterium
GTCGCCAACTTCGCCTTCCTCGGTATTGGCGTTTCAATCTGGGCCTTCATCTTCATCAGCATTTTTGCCGGCTGACGAAGCCCTGAATAGCCCGAACCGTTCGCCCTGATCTCGCCGATGACCAACGGAAGTCCCTGTGGAGCTGGCTCACGGCGAACGCAGTTATTCATAACCTCCCTAGCCGCTTGCTGAAAAATGCTTTTCAACAAACGGCTTCCCGGCCAGGGATGGCCGGGGCGCGAATCAATCACGCCGAAGAGATTGATTCAGCGTGGACAATTCCGGACATGTGCCGGAATCGCGGGCTGAAAAAAGCCCGGGATGGGCGTTTTTCAGCGAGCTGCCAGGCTCGTTGGAGGCCGCAGCGCCAGCGGGCGATATGTTGCTGTGGTCAGAAACCGCTAGAGCGCGATGGGCACAACCCTTACCCTTCACGCCTTTGTCGTCGCCCCTCTTCGCCCCTTATCTGACTGCAGAGCCTTGCCATGAATCGTCCTGAACTCATCGACACCGCCGCCATTCCGGGCAATGGCGGTGAATTGCGCCTGTTTCGCGAGGGCCGCGACTTTGCCATCAAGATTGCGGGCGGCGGCGAGCTCATGCATTCGCGCACCCACGGTTCGGAAGACAAGCTCGCCGAAATCGCCTGCGCACGCCTGACAGGGCGACCCGCAGCACGTGTGCTGATTGGCGGCCTGGGCATGGGCTTCACGCTTGCCGCCGCGCTCCGGCAGTTAGGGCCAGCCGCCACGGTGGTCGTCGCCGAACTGGTGCCGGCCGTGGTGGAGTGGAACCGTGGCCCCTTGGGCGAACATGCAGGCTACCCGCTCAATGATTCACGCGCCGAGGTGCATGTCGGTGATGTGGCCGAGGTGCTGAAAGCTGAACGCGATGCGTTTGATGCCATTCTGCTGGATGTCGACAACGGCCCGCAGGGCCTGACCCACAAGGGCAACGACTGGCTCTATTCGCCTGCTGGGCTCGACGCAGCGATGGCCACCTTGCGCCCGGGTGGCGCGCTCGCCGTATGGTCGGCCGGCCCCGACCCGATGTTTACGCTGCGCCTGAAAAAAGCCCGCTTCCTGGTAGAAGAAGTGCCAGTGCGAGCACACGGCAACAAAGGCGCGCGCCACCTGATCTGGCTGGCATTCAAACGATGAGCGCGGCAACGCCCGACGCAGCGGCGGCAACACCAAAAGACCCGCTGCAGGGCCTTACGCTGGAAAAATTGCTACGGCGGCTGGTACGGCTGTATGGCTGGGAGGAGCTGTCTCGCTTCATTCGTATCCGTTGCTTCACCGATAACCCGAGTGTGAAATCCAGCCTCACTTTTTTGCGCCGCACCCCATGGGCACGGCAGCAGGTGGAAGACTTTTACCGGGCCTATGGCCACGCCGACTGGGTCAACGCCGGCCTGGTGGATGAGGCGGGTTGACCCCTGACGCCAGCACTTCCGGCGGGGCCTGCTGGCTGTGCACGCCGCCGGGCCTGGCTTGCCCGTCTCGACTTTTCACGGCCAGCGGGCAATAACCCTTGCACCAACCCGCTCTGCGCCGCATAAGGGAGGGCCGCATGTGGCTGAAGGGAATGCCGGGCATTTCACTTCGACACATGGCACCTCCACGAATCGCAACGCACCGCCGCACTAGAACAGCGGCATCAGCACGGCTACATCAACACAGACACACCGCCACCTGGACACTTTCATGAAACTGCTGGTACGCAACCTTTCCCGCGACACGACCCAAGCCGAGCTGACCGAGCTGTTTGCCGCCCATGGTCTGGTCAGCGCCTGCACGCTGGTCATGGACAAGGCCACCGGAAAATCCAAAGGCTTCGGCTTTGTGGAAATGCCGAAACATATCGAGGCGAAAACCGCCATCAAGGCCCTGAACGCGAAAAAAATCGCGGGCAGTGTCATCCGCGTAAAGGAAGCTGAAGAAAGTTGAGGGGGCTCTGGAAGGCACTCCGAGAAAGAGGACTGGCATAAGCCGACGCCATTCGGGCGAGGCCTGTCGAGGCACTTGATCCTGATGCGCCACCTCAGCAACAGGGCGCTCCTGAATTCGCCAAAGGATTCAGGGCGAACGTAATTCACCGCCCTCCCCCAAGCCCCGAAGGCTGACACTCTGGCCAAACCACAAAGGACACCGTCATGAACAAACCAGTTACCGAACTGCCCCAGAGGGCCATACAGGCACTGGAAGGCGGCAATGTCATCGAAGCCATCAAGATCGTGCGCGCCGACACCGGCCTCGGCCTCAAGGAAGCCAAGGCTGTGGTCGACAACTGGAACAAACGCCACCCCGGGCGCCAGAGCAGCATGAGCCAGGGGCAAGGGCCACATCAGCGCGAGTTGCCGTCCAATACGAACCTGTTTGCTGTGCTGGCGCTGGTCGCGGCGGGCATTGCCGGCTGGATGCTGTATACCGGCGGCACTCTCTGAAAGAGCCGCTGAATAGCTGGGTGGCTGTGGCGGCGCGAAGACACGGGCGCCATGCAGGCGCCTCGCCGTAAATACGATTGCGATACGCGGGGACGATAAAAGACGGTTATTCAAAGCCTCGTGACAGTTCATTGAAACATGCTGAACCGGGCTCTCTTGAGCGTTCCACAGGGATTTTTGTTGATCATCGCGGGGCTCCGTGCCAAAACTTCTTAACCCTACGTTATCGACTCCCGGTTCGCCCTGAGCCCTTCAACAGGGCACTCCTGCGCTTGTAGAAGCGCTCAGAAGTGCCCTGTCGAAAGGTCTTTCAGCAAGCACCCCAGCGCTGCGCTCGGCCCAATAAAAACGGCGTGCACCTGGCACGCCGTTTTTATCGAGGGTAAGTCGCTGCCGCGGCCCGGCCGATGTTTTACTGCTTGTCGCGCTTTTCCTTCTTTTCCTTTTTCTCGGCGCGCTTTTCCAACTGCGTTTTGGCCGGCTTTTTCTTGGTTTCCTTTTTGCTCTCGATACCCTTGCTCATGATCGTCTCGGCGTGGTCTGCGGTGCGGCCACTATAGGCCTTTACCCGCGGCGTCGGTGGACTATTACAGTGGCCGCATTTTTTGCAGCGCACAGACGCGGGGGACGGCTACAATGGCCCCATGCCGCCATCGCGGCCCCCTGTCCGCCGTTTTCTCAGGCGCCGGCCCCCTCACCCGCTTCACGACCCAGCAGGACACCATGGCCAAGCCCAATTACGCCTTCGAAAAGCGCCAGCGCGAACTCGCCAAAAAGAAGAAAAAGGAAGACAAGCAAAAACTGAAAGCCGGCCCCGATGACGCGGGCGCCCCTGCCGGCGAAGACAGCAGCGCCACGCCGGATGCTGGCACGCCTGAAGCGGGTACAGACGAGGGCACGCCTTGACAGGCGTCCGCCAACCGCCGCTCTTGTCCCACGAAAGTCCCGGTGGGGCCCGCTCGAGACGAACGACGGCATACATCGGCGATTCACGTCATCCGCAAACCGGCGCCTGCTCCGATGGCATTTGCACCGTCTACTACTGACAGCCCACACCCCCCAAGAGAACCTGCATGTCCCGACTGCGCGAAGAACAGATTGCCGCCGCCTCCGCATTTGCCGAGGCACAACTGAGTGACGCATCGGCAGCGGCAGTCATCGCTGGCAGCGCACGCATGGCCGGCACCTTCCTGTTTCGTTCGTTTGCGCACGCGCTGAATGATGTGACGCCGGGTACGGTGCTGCTCTCTCCCGTTGCCAATGCCGGCGGCCCCGATCTGATCGGCCTGCTGTCTGGCGCACTGGCTCGGCTTGGTATCCGTATTGACGCTGAGAACGTTGATCTGGAAGCGAACCCGACATCGCTCCCCACCTTTCTGGAGACGCAGCGGCAGCTTGAGCCCGCCTGCATCACCATCCGTGAGCGCTTCGGCCTGAGCAATGAAGAGGCCGCCCATGCGGCGGCAGTGGCCACCGCCATGCTGATCAAGCACATGGAAAAATCACTGGCGCCGCAGACCGCCTTCGGGATTGCCGTCTATGGCTTTATTGAAGGCAGCAAGACCGCCCCCGATCCGGTCAAACGCTGACACAGCCTGACGTTCAGCGCGACGTCTCCGTCCCGCCACCTCACTCGGCAGTGGTTGTCGTTCAGGCCGGCGGCTCACGGAACCTCGTCCCTCGCAGAACGTCTTGCAAGGGGAACACGATGTTGAAGTTGTGCGTTTGCATGAGATCGCGGCGGTGGTGCAAGTCGTGATGCTCGCGCATCTGCCGGATACCCGGCAGCCGTGCCAATGGATGGGTAGGCGGCAGATGTTCACAAGCATGGAAGAATTCGTAACTGAGATAACCCGCCAGCAAAGACGCTGCAAACAGTGCCGCCACATTGGTATTGAGCAGCCCCAGCAAAACATACGCCGGCAACACCAGCAGCAGGCTGTACACCACGATCAGCCAGGCCGGGAAGAAAATCACGCGCCAGTCCTGCGGCGTTTCGAACTGCATGCGGCCTTGTACAAAGAAACTGTGATGGTCGCCGGTATGGCGCTGGTAGAAGAGCCGGCCCCAAGGCCGTTTCCGGTGCCCGAGCTCAAGGTGCACGGTGTATTCGCCCCAGTTGAAAAAAACGAGGGCCACCGGCACGGCGAGCCACTCCCAACCCTGCACGGCTTGCAACTGCATCAGCAGAAAAGCGATCAAGGCCATGCCCAGCCCGAACACAAAGCCGCCGTGCCACCAGGCGTTGTAGCGGGGATGAATGGCGGCGCGGTAGCGCGCGCGAAAAGCATCAACATCGTGCGCCATGCAAACGTCTCCTGAAGTGCTGTGCCGATCATGAACGACGCGCGATGAACCGCAGGCCATGGACCGGCGAGAGGGCAATACCCGTTGAATAGTAGCCAGAGCAGCCCGGCTGTCGTGACAATCCGCGCCAGTCGGCCAGAGGCACTGGTCATGCACACCACCGACAGCTCATCCTGACTCACCGCGCCATTTGCCCGGCCCACCTACCTGGCCAGCCCCGACGGCCCCACACCGCTCGGCCGCCGACATACACCACAGACAAACACCCGCCTGCCTACCCACACCCACACCCACACCCGAGGAGCATGCAACATGACCCGCAACCGGATTGAACCCATGGCAGCGACGTGCCCGTATTGTGGCGAGCCCATCACCCTGCTGATCGACTGCTCCGAGCCTTCTCAGCGCTATGTGGAGGACTGCGAAGTGTGCTGCCGGCCCATGACCGTGCAGGTCGAGATCCCTGAGGATGGCCCGCCGGATGTCTGGCTGACCGATGAAAATGACGCCTGAGCCACACCGGCGGCACCAGATGGCATGCCGGTCAGGGTATCGCCCAGACTTGACGGGTAGCCTCGGGCGGCCCGATGGGATAAAAAAGCCGGCTACAGATAAAACCCGTCAGCCACAGACAAGGACCTCCCATGACTGCCCAGAGCGATTACCTCTCCCCCCTTGACGCCTTCGCCCGTCAGGTCAGCGCTATGCCCGACACCGTCTGCTTCGTGCAGCCCACCGGCGGTGGCGCGCTGCGCGAATACACCTGGAAGCAGGCCGATGACGAAGCCCGCCGCATGGCGGCCCATATCGCCTCGCTCGGCTTGCCCGCCGGCAGCCATATCGGCCTGCTCTCCAAGAACTGCGCCGAATGGATTCTCTGCGACCTCGCCATCTGGATGGCCGGCCATGTGAGCGTGCCGCTGTACCCCACGCTGGCCGCCAAGACGGTGAACCAGATCCTGCTGCACAGTGAGGCGAAGCTACTGTTTGTCGGCAAGCTCGACGACTGGGACAGCATGAAGGCCGGCGTGCCCGCCGACCTGCCCGGCATCGCCTTTTCACTGGCGCCCGACGATGCCCGCCGCCGCTACCCGGTGTGGACTGACATCGTGGCGGCAAATGCGCCTCTGGCCACGGTCGCCACGCTGCCCGGCGACCAGCTCGCCACCATCGTCTACACCTCCGGCACCACCGGCATGCCCAAGGGCGTGATGCAGGACTTCGCGCGCATGGCCGTTATCGGCGTGCGTGCCGGCAAAATCTACGGCATGTCCACGGGCGACCGCCTGATTTCCTATCTGCCGCTGTCGCATGTGGCCGAACGCTGCGCTGTTGAACTGGCCATGATCTACAACGGCATGAAGGTGTTTTTTGCCGAATCGCTGGACACCTTTGCGGCCGACATCCAGCGTGCACGGCCCACGGTGTTTTTTGCCGTGCCGCGCATCTGGAGCAAGTTCTACCAGAAGGTGAGCGAGCAGATGCCACCGAAAAAGCTGCGTCTGCTGCTCTCGATTCCGCTGCTGGGTGGCGTGGTGCGGCGCAAGCTGCTGACCGCGCTGGGTCTGAACGAATGCCGTCTGGCGCTGTCTGGCGCCGCTGCGCTCTCTCCTGAAATCATTGGCTGGTACAACCGCCTAGGCCTCGAAATCCTCGAGGTGTACGGCATGACTGAAAATATGGCGTGGTCGCACACTACGCGCTTGGGCGATCAGCGCATCGGCTCGGTCGGCAAGCCGAACCCCGGTGTCGAGTGCCGGCTGGCCGAAAGCGGTGAAATTCTCGTGAAAAGCCCGGGCAGCATGCTCGGCTACTACAAAGAGCCACAGATGAGCGCGGATGCGTTTGTCGACGGCGACTGGCTGCGCACCGGCGACAAGGGCGAGATCGACAGTGAAGGCCGTCTGCGCATCACCGGTCGCATCAAGGAAATCTTCAAGACCAGCAAAGGCAAGTATGTCGCCCCGGCGCCCATCGAGAACAAGCTCGCGGGCCAACGCGGCATCGAGCTGGTCAGCGTGGTCGGCGACAACATGGGCCAACCGATCGCGCTGGTGAACCTGACCCCCGAAGAAAAAGAGCGCCTGACGCACAGCCACGAGCGCGAGCATTTCACCAAAGAGCTTGAGCACCTGCGCCTGCATGTGAACGAGACGCTGGACCCGCATGAGCAACTGGCCTGCATCGTGGTAGTGAAGGAGCCGTGGACGGTGGAAAACGGCCTCATCACGCCCACACTCAAGATCA
>JAUXNL010000081.1 GCA_030684415.1 Moraxellaceae bacterium
CGGAGGTGCGTGCGCGTCTGGCACTGGAGGAGATGGGCCCGACGTTCGTCAAGTTCGGGCAGATTCTGGCGACACGCGTCGACCTGCTCTCACCGGAATGGATAAAGCAGCTCGAAGAGTTGCAGGATCACACGCGCGCCATTCCGTTTTATCAGCTCAAACCGCAGATAGAGGCGAGTCTCGGTGCCAAGATCAGCGACTGCTTTCGTGAAGTGGATGAAGTGCCGCTGGGAACAGCGTCCATGGCACAGGTGCATCGTGCTGTCACGCTCACCGGTGTCGAGGTCGTGCTCAAGGTACGCAAGCCGGGTATTGCGAAAGTCATCCAGTCGGATCTGCATTTGATGCGGCAACTGGCCGAAATTGCCGAAGCACAGTCACCGGAAATGCGCCGCTTCCAGCCTGTAGAAATCATGCAGGAGTTCGAGCGGTCGCTGCTGCGGGAGCTGGACTTCAGCGTTGAGGCCCGGAATGCAGAGCGTATTGGTGAAAACCTTAGCGGCCTTGCGTTCATCAAGGTGCCGAAGATTTACTGGGAGTGGACCTGCGAAGACCTCAATGTCCAGGAAATGATTCGCGGCATTGCGGCCAAAAAAACCGATGAGCTCGATGCCAGCGGCATTGACCGCAAGCAGATTGCGCGCCGCGGTGCCCGTGCGGTGTGGAAGATGATGTTGGAGGACGGATTTTTCCATGCCGATCCGCACCCCGGCAATTTCATCATCTTGCCTGGCAATCGGATTGCCATGTTGGATTTCGGCATGGTGGGCCGTCTGACGCCAACGCGCCGTGATCAATTGATTCGCCTGATTCGGTGCGTGCTCCTGCAAGAGCCGGAAAACGCCACCAGTGTGCTGATCGAGTGGGCCGGAGGCCGCTTCGTCAATCGTGAAGCCTTGAGCAGTGAGGTTGCCAGTCTCGTCGAGCGGTTTGACGGGGTGCCCATCAGTGAGCTGGATGTCACGGCCTTGCTGAATGATGTCGCCTCCATCCTGCGCAATCATGCCGTGCGTTTGCCGAGTGACATCACGTTGCTGGTCAAAGCCTGCATCACCCTGGAGGGGTTCGGGCGCCTGATTGATCCGGACTTCCAGTTGATGGAAGAAGCTGCTCCGCTCCTGAAGAAAACCCTGGTGGGGCGCTACTCGCCCAAAATGCTGGCCAAATCCATGCGTGTACGGGCGCTGGACATGGTCGAGCGTCTGTACAATCCCTCCACGCCGCTGTTTGGTCGTGATGTGGGTAACATGCCATCAGCCCCCGGGCTGGATGCCGGTGAACTTGAGCGCATGGTTAACCGGCTGGAGAAAGCTAGCCATCGGCAGACGCGTGCCATCCTGCTGGCCAGTCTGTTTATCGTCAGTGGCTTGCTCACGCAGTTGCCCGAGGGGCCGCATGTGTTTGGCTTGCATCTGCTGGGGCTCTTCAGCCTGATGGGGTGTACCGGCTACTGGCTGTGGATGTTGCTGAATATCTGGTGGACAGAACGCGGTCACCGCTCCTGAATTTTAAGGTGCGCACTTGGTAGCTTGTTGAAAAACGCCCATCCCGGGTTTTTCAGCAAGCTGTTAGCGCGCTGACTCAACAAAAGAAACAAAAGAGGAGGCCGAAATGCCCTCGTTTGATGTGGTATCCGAGCTGGAGTTTTTTGAAGTGGGTAACGCGGTGACCAATACCGTCAAGGAAGTGGCCACCCGTTTCGACTTCCGTGGCTCAAAGGTAGAGGTCGAGCTCAAAGAAAAAGACAAGCTGATCAAGCTCTCGGCGGAGTCCGATTTCCAGATTGATCAGGTGCGCGCGATGCTGGAAAACCATTTCATCAAGCGCAAGGTCGACCCGCAGTGCATGGATGTGCAGAAAATGGAGGCATCCGGTAAGGATGTGCACCAGACCATCAAGCTGATGGACGGGTTGGAGTCGGATATCGCCAAGAAAATCGTCAAAGCCATCAAGGAGTCTGGTCTTAAAGCACAGGCCAGCATCCAGGGCGACAAAGTGCGCGTGACCGACAAGAAGCGTGACACGCTGCAAGACGTGATGAACCTGTTGCGCGAGCAGAAGTTTGGTGTGCCGCTGCAGTTCAATAACTTCAAGGATTGACGCGGCTGCACCCAATAAAAAGCCCGGGCATCAGTCCCGGGCTTTTTATTGGGTGGCGCACTGATCAGTTCAGTGTTCCGCCGCGACGGTAATCCAGCGGTGTCACGCCAGTCCATTTCTTGAAGACGCGCGAGAAATTGGAGCTTTCCTGGAAGCCCAGGATGTAGGCGATTTCCTTGACGGATTTTTCTGTGTTGCGCAGGAAGTGCATGGCCTGCTCGTGGCGCTCTTTGTCGAGCAGCGACTGGTAGGACGTGTTGTGCCGGCGCAGGCGGTTACGGAAGGTGCGTGCCGACATGTTGAAGGCGCTGGCCACGGCCGACATGCGCGGCAGCGGTCCGCCGGTCCGCTTGAGGTGAAAGCGCACCGAGTCCACGAACGAGCTTTGCGCGTGCACAAGATCCATGCGCTCGCTGATCTGGCGGACCAGCAGGTTGTGCGTGTCGGAGTCGGAGGTCGGGTTGCGGCTGTCGAGGAACTCGCGCGGAATGGACACGCCGTAAAAGCTGGCGTTGAACTGTACGTGGCAGTCGAAGTATTTCGTGTAAACCTCGGCATGGGCGGGTGCCGGGTTGGCGAA
>JAUXNL010000083.1 GCA_030684415.1 Moraxellaceae bacterium
CCAGTTGAGCGACAGCGTCCAGTCTCGCTCCTGCCAGGGCTGCCACTGCGACTGCAGGTAAACACCGACATTCCGGAACAACCGCTCCTCCTCCGCTGGCGTGAGCTGTATCCGGTCACCCGTGACATTGTTGACACTGAAGACCTCAAAAGGGGCTTCGTGATCCCAACTGCCATCCACACCCACGACCAGATGCTGGCGCTCCAGGCGGTACTGCTGCTCCACCGCCAACTCCCAACTGCGGTAGCCGAAGTCACGGGCCGGATGGCTGCCCGGCACGCCCTGACTCAGGCGCTCATCCTCACTGGGCCCACCCCAGGCATACGCCAGTCGCCACAATGTCGAGCCCGACTGACCGGGCTCACCGAAGGCGCTTTCCCAAGAGAGTGTCTGCTGCGCCAGCGCAACACGGTTGTCATGGCTGAGACGACCAAAATCGAGGAACTCGGCATCGGTATCACGCTCACTGGCATGCAGCACCAGGCTGTGACGTTGGGCGGCCTGTTCCCGTGATACCCGTGCGTAAAAGGACAGCGGGCGGCTTTCGTCGTTTTGAGAAAAGGCTGTGGTGGCAGGTGGCTGCGGCGACGAATCCGGCAATTGGCGCCCGCTGCGGTCATGCCGCGCTTGCAGAGCAGCCACAGTGGCCTGCCATTCGCCGTCGGCAGGTGCGGCGGTCGCCAGCACCTCAGCGGCTGCACTGCCACCCTTGTGTTCACGGCCGGCACCAAGCTGCACGCGGGTGGCCGCATCACGCCGGGTGATGATGTTGATGACGCCAAGATAGGCATCCGCACCATAAAGCGCTGAGGCGGGGCCACGGACAATTTCCACGCGTTCGACCAGCCCCAGCGGCAACAACTCCGGCCCCAGAAACTGGGTGGCATCACTGCGTATGCCGAGCGGCTGGCCATCGAGCATGACCTTGAGCGTACGACCATAAGCGCGCTGCCCGCCACCAACGCCGCGCACCACGGCGTACTGGCCCACTCCATCGTCAATCACATGGAAACCCGGCACCCAGGCCAAGGCCTCCGCCAGCGACTGGTAGCCCCGACGGCGCAAAGCCTCGCCCTCCAGCACCACCATGACGGCTGGCGCCTGCCACAGCGCCTGTTCATGACGGCTGGCGGTCACCACCGGTAAATTGGCCAGCTCACTGATGTCGAGCTCAAAAAGAGCATCGGGCACGCGCGCATAGGCGCCCGGCACCAACAAGATGGCGAGCGTCATACTCCGTATCAGACAGCGAACAACCATGGCAGATCCCTGCGCCAGCATCTGGAGAGAGTCTAGCAACTACGGCGAGCCGTCCCGACCATGCAGCCGGTTTTTAATGCCGTTGAATCAGGCCACGGCCCGATTCCCCACAGATGAAGGCAACACGAGCCTCAAACAGGCGGCCACAGGCGACAGCAGGAACAATCCGCACGCTCATGTATCGGGAATGCCTTATCAGATGGCTGAAAAATACCCATCCCGGGCTTTTTCAGCCCGCGATTCCGGCACATGCCCGGAGTTGCTCCAGGCTGAATCAATCACTTGGGCGTGCATGAATGCAGACAGGGCCCCGTGGGGCCCTGTCTGCATCGAGTCATTTCTTCTTGAAGCCGGGCGGCAAGCTCATGCCATCCGGCAACTTCAGCCCACCCGGCCCGGGCAAGCCGCCCATGCCACCGGCACCCGGGCCTCCCATTCCGCCCCCCATGCCGGGCGGCAAGCCACCGGCGCCGCCCATCATGCCCTTCATTCCGCGCATCATTTTCATCATGCCGCCGGGAGACGAGAGCTTCTTCATCATCTTTTCCATCTGCATGTGCTGCTTGAGCACACGGTTCACATCCTGGATTTGCGTGCCGGAACCATTGGCAATACGGCGCTTGCGTGAGCCATTGATGAGATCAGGCTTACGCCGTTCGGCCGGCGTCATCGAAAGAATGACCGCCTCCATTTTTTTCATTTCTTTTTCCGGTGCCCCACCGGCCATGGCCTGCTGGACCGAAGCGGCATTCATGCCGGGCAGCTTGTCGAGCAAGCCTCCCATGCCACCGAGATTGCGCATTTGCTGGAACTGCTCCAGCAAATCCTGCAAATCGAAGCCTTTGCCTTTCTGAAGTTTCTTCGCCAGTTTTTCGGCTTTTTCATGATCAATCTTGCGTTCGACTTCTTCCACCAGCGAGAGCACGTCGCCCATGCCGAGAATGCGTGACGCCACACGATCCGGATGAAACGGCTCAAGCGCATCCGATTTTTCACCAATGCCGAGGAACTTTACCGGCTTGCCGGTAATCATGCGCACCGAGAGAGCGGCGCCACCGCGCGCATCGCCATCGGTCTTGGTGAGGATGACGCCGGTGAGCGGCAAGGCCTCGTTGAAAGCACGCGCCGTATTGGCCGCGTCCTGACCCGTCATGGCGTCCACCACAAACAGGGTTTCCACCGGATTGATCGCCGCATGCAGGCGTTTGATTTCGCCCATCATCTCGTCATCAACGTGCAGGCGGCCGGCGGTGTCGATGATGACCACATCGGCAAACTTCAGCTTGCCCTCGGCAATGGCGCCGCGCGCAATCGCCACCGGGTCCTGATCGTTGCTGGAGGGAAAGAAAATCGCGCCGACTTCGCCGGCCACGGTTTCGAGCTGGCGGATAGCGGCCGGACGATAAATATCTACCGAAGCCACCAGCACTTTTTTCTTTTCACGCTCTTTCAAAAAGCGTGCGAGCTTGCCAACGGTGGTGGTTTTACCCGCGCCTTGCAGGCCCGCCATCAGGATCACGGCCGGTGGCGTGGTGGCCAGGTTCAGCGATTCGTTGGCCTCGCCCATGGTGCGCACAAGCTCATCGTGCACGATCTTGACGAAGGCCTGCCCGGGCTGCAGCGACTTCATCACGTCCTGGCCCAGCGCCTGCTCACGAATGCGCTCGATGAAATCCTTCACCACTGGCAGGGCTACGTCGGCCTCCAGCAGCGCCATGCGCACTTCGCGCAGGGTGTCCTTGATGTTGTCCTCGGTAAGGCGGCCTGTGCCGGTAATATTGCGCAGGCTGTGGCCAAGGCGGTCGGTGAGGTTGTCGAACATCGCAAGCATCCGGCTGAGGATTAAGGAAATCAGGGGGGCGATTATAGGGGGGCCGGGGCGCAATGCCATGCCTGCCACCCCCTCAAACAAGCCCCCCCGATTCACGGGATGGGAAAGGGCAACGGCGACGGCCAGATGTGAGGACGCCTCGGCCATTGCTTGCGACATTTGCCCGGACCGCCTTGTGCTTTGAGTAGATGCCGAGCCGCAACTCGGTTTGCGTGCCTGGCCCTGGCTCTACCCCCAGGCTCTCTACCCCCAGCTCTACACCGTAGCCCTACCGCCTGACCGGCCGGCCCGACTCACCGTCGCGGCAGACCCGTGTTTTTTTCGACGCTATCGTCATCTTCGGCAATACTGGAGGCAGCCGTCCCGCCGGCACTGGCGACCGCTGCACAGGAATGCATCGATGAGGCAATACTCCGTCCGCATGAGGATCGCTGGAGAGCTGGCAAAGCTGGCTTTTCCGGGCCTCTGCTGCCTGCTGCTATTGCTGGCAGGCACACGGGCGGCGGCCGATAACAGCGAGGCCGACATCAAAGCGGCCTTCATCTACAACTTTGCCAAGTTCGTGGAGTGGCCGGCGAACTACCTGCCGGCGGACAACGGCAGCCTGCGCCTCTGTGTGCTGGGCGAAACTCCGCTTGGCCTGAAGCTGCGGCAACTGGAAGGCCGTGAAGCACAAGGCCGACGCATTAGCGTGAGGATGATCACGCGCATCGACGACTGGCCCGGTTGCCACATGCTGTTTGTGGGGAGCCCCGGAGAAACCGTACGCCTGCCTGACAGTGGCAGCGGCAACAGCTCAGTACTGACCATCAGCGAATCTCCGCGCTTCCTGCATCAAGGAGGCATCATCAGTCTCTTTGTGGATGGCAACCGTGTGCAGTTCTCTGTCAACCTGCCGGCCGCCCAGCAAGCCGGACTCAAACTCAGTGCCCGGCTGCTGCAACTGGCCCGCACCGTGAACAGAGGAGACTGACATGCCTCTGCACACACAACAGACCCTGCAACGCAAATTCCTGCGGATTGTCCTGCTCAGCGCCGGCCTTGCCTTGCTGTTGGCCTGGATGGTGTTTGCCTTCACCGCCGCCATCAAGATGCAAGATGATCTGCACGGACGCCTGTCCACCCTGGCCGACGCCACCGCTTTCAACCTGCAAGCGTCACTGGCTTTTGACGACCGCAACGAAGCCCTCAAGACCCTGCAATCCCTGCGCGCCGAAACCAGCGTCACCCAAGCCTGCATTGTCGACCGCAAGGGCGAGCTGTTCGCCAACGTCCGCTTCAACGGCAGCAACACACCCTGTGGTCGTGGACCCGCCACACCGCACTTGTTCGTGCGTCACTTGCATGTCGAGCAACCCGTCACTCTTGAAGGTGAAGTACTGGGCCGCCTGCATGTAGATGCCGACCTTGCCCGGCACTGGCAAACGCTGGCGCTTTATCTGCTGTTGATGGTGCTGCTGGGGGCTCTCGGGCTGCTGCTGGCCAGTCTGCTGGGCATGCGCCTTTTGCAGCGGGTCACCGCTCCCATCCTTGCACTGGCCAGCACCGCCGAAAATGTGTCCCGCGAGCAGAATTACAGCTTGCGCGCAGGGGGTGACAGCAATGATGAAATCGGCCTGCTGGTGCAGCGCTTCAATGAAATGCTGACGCAAATTGAAACGCGCGATGCCGAGCTGGCACGTCACCGCAGCGGTTTGCAGCAAGAAGTCGAAGCCCGCACACGCGAATTGCGCCAGGCCAAGGAAGTCGCCGAGGCCGCCAGCCAGGCCAAATCCCTTTTTCTCGCCATGATGAGCCACGAAATCCGCACGCCCATGAGTGGCGTGCTCGGCATGACCGAACTACTGCTCGACAGTCCGCTCGATGCCGAGCAACGGCGCCATGCCGAAGCCGTGCACCACTCTGGCGAATCCCTGCTCGCCATCATCAACGACATTCTCGACTTTTCGAAAATCGAAGCCGGCAAGCTTGAACTCGAGCGTATTCCGTTCAGTCCGGCACAAGTGGTGCAGGATGTCCTGGCCCTGCTGGCCGAGCGTGCGCGCAACCAAGGGCTTGAGTTGTCCTGCGCCATCGACGGCAGTGTGCCCAACGAGGTCATCGGTGACCCCAACCGGCTGCGGCAAATCCTGCTCAACCTCACGGGCAATGCCATCAAGTTCACCGAAAAAGGGAGTGTGCAAGTCCGGCTTTCCGGTCAGGCCTCGGCGAGTAACCGGGTACGCTTGCATGTCGAGGTCTACGACACCGGCATCGGCATGAGCGCCGATGCCCTGCACTCCCTGTTCCAACCATTCATCCAGGCTGACACCTCACATGCCCGCCGCTTCGGTGGCACCGGGCTCGGCCTCGCCATCGTGAAGCAGTTGGTGGAAATGATGGGGGGCCAGATCGATGTACGCACGCTGCCACAACAGGGCAGTTGCTTCGCCTTTACGCTCGAGCTCTTGGCAACGAATACCGAGATCAACACCACTGCGCTCGCCAGCCCCGCCAATCTGCCGGACCT
>JAUXNL010000102.1 GCA_030684415.1 Moraxellaceae bacterium
CGACCAAGTCTTGATCGGTTTCTTCGAGTTGGCAGAGACCGCCGTTTCCACCTTGGCCCACAGGTGGCTGTCAACGAACGGGCCTTTTTTAAGCGAACGAGGCACTTTTAATCTCCCTCAACCCTTACTTGCGACGATCGCGAACGATCATGTTGGTCGTACGCTTGTTGCTGCGGGTCTTGTAACCCTTGGCCGGCGTACCCCACGGCGAAACCGGATGACAGCCCTTGTTGCGACCCTCACCACCACCCATCGGATGGTCAACCGGGTTCATGGCCATGCCGCGAACCGTCGGACGCACACCGCGCCAGCGCTGCGCGCCAGCTTTGCCGAGGCTGCGCAGGTTGTTTTCGGCGTTGGAAACCTCACCGAAAGTCGCGCGGCAATCGACATGAATCTTGCGCATTTCGCCCGAACGCAGACGAACAATGGCGTAACCACCATCACGACCCAGCAACTGCACAGAGGCACCTGCAGAGCGAGCAACCTGGGCACCCTTGCCGGGCTTCAGCTCCAGGCAGCAGAGCGTCGAACCAAGCGGCATGTTGCGCAGCGGCAGAACGTTACCGTTCTTGATAGGAGCATCATCACCGGACTGCACGGAATCACCCACGGAGAGGTTCTTCGGCGCAATGATGTAGCGACGCTCGCCATCGGCATACTTCAGCAGAGCAATATGTGCCGTGCGGTTCGGATCGTATTCGATACGCTCAACAACGGCAGGAATGCCATCCTTGTTGCGCTTGAAATCGATCACGCGGTAAAGCTGCTTGTGACCACCACCAATGTGACGCATGGTGATATGGCCATTATTGTTGCGGCCGCCAGTCTTCTTCTTGGCTTCCACCAGCGCTGCCAAAGGACGACCCTTGAACAGATGCGGATGAACAACCTTCTCGACAAAGCGACGACCCGGAGATGTCGGTTTGCATTTCACGATAGGCATGACTTGTCTCCCAACCCTTACTCGGCCACGCCGGTGAAATCGAGATCAAACCCGTCTTTCAAGGCTACATAGGCTTTCTTGAAATCGGAGCGGCGACCCATGTTGCGGCCGAAACGCTTGCTCTTGCCCTTCACCACGGTGGTATTCACCGAAGCAACTTCGACACTGAACAGCTTCTCGATCGCCTTGCGGATTTCCAGCTTGTTGGCGTCCAGGCGAACCTTGAACACGAACTGCTTGTGCTTCTCTGCCAAGACCGTG
>JAUXNL010000113.1 GCA_030684415.1 Moraxellaceae bacterium
CACATCCTGCTCAATTGCACCGAGTCGGCGCGACACGATGATTCCGTGCGCCTCTGCTTTGAAGTCTGCGATACCGGCATCGGTGTCGATCCGGCGATTCGTCCCCATCTGTTCACGCCCTTCGTGCAGGCAGAATCCATCACCCGACGTTTTGGCGGCACCGGGCTGGGACTGGCCATCTGCAAGCGCCTCGCCGAGGCCATGGGCGGTGACATCGGTTATCGCCCGCACTCGGGCGGGGGCACGACCTTCTGGGTGGAACTGCCCTTTGAGCGGATGCCGGCAGAAGACCTCCCCTTGCCGGACGCCGGCCTGGCCGTCTTTCACGGCACGCAGGAGGGCGTCTCCCGGGGCCGGGTGCTGGTGGCGGAAGACAATTCCGTCAGTCGGCTGCTGGCCGCCGAGGTCCTCAAGCGCCTGGGCTGTCAGGTGGACGTGGTGGGCAACGGCAGCGAGGCCGTCACCGCGTATCAGCAGTTGCCCTATGACCTCATCTTCATGGACTGCAACATGCCGGTGATGGACGGTTTCGAGGCCACGCGGCACATCCGGCAGCTGGAAGGCGAGCATCGCCACGGCGGCAACCCGCACATTCCCATCATCGCCATGACCGCCTCGGCCCTGCAGGGCGATCGCGAGAAGTGCCTGGCCGCCGGCATGGATGACTTCATCTCCAAACCGTTGCGCCTTCAGCACCTGGGCCAGATCGTGCAGGGTTACCTACCGTTGCGTTAGTGCGAACACGATGACTCCTGCCGCCGCATTGGCAAAAACTCGCCGCCATGTCATCAATACCGAGCTATCTGATCGCCGCAATAGCTGTGGCTCGCCCCGGCCGGCAGCTGCAACTCGCTGCTCGATAAGTTACGCAATGGTCCGGTAATGGTGAATTTCCCCTCACTCTTGCAGGCTCTACAGCACTTGTGCGCGGGGCGGTTTCGGCTCGGTGAAGTCGCCCCAATTATGGCGTCCCTCCCGGAATGAGGCCAATGATGCCGAGCAGAATATGAATGAACAGGCTGCGGTCATGGGGCCCGGCTTCGATCAGGCATACGGCATATCCTCCGGCCTCACTCAGTCGGTTGGCAAGGAAACAGCCTGCTGAAAAATGCCTTTCAGCAGGCTGTTTCCCGACCAAGGTTGGCCGCCCGCGAATCAATCACGACTTAAGTGATTGATTTAAGCGTGGAGCTGCTAATAACATCTCCTGACGCGTGAAAGGTCAGAAGTGGCGGCCATGTCAGCTCTGGCCAAAAGCCATGTAGCGTTGGACGTGATAGTCGCGATCGCCGAACATCTGCGCGTAGTGCGTGACACGCCGGAAGTAGTGCCCGATATCCAGTTCCTCGGTGACACCTATACCGCCGTGAATTTGCACAGATTTCTGCGCAACCATCACGGCCGATCGAGCGATATAAGCTTTGGCAATGGAAACCGCCCGTTCACGATCTGCGCATTCTTGCGTATCGCCTTGAATGCCGGCCATCCAGACAAGTGACTCGGATTGCTGGGTTTCGATGAACATGTCGACAAGATAGTGCTGGATGACCTGAAAACTTCCGATCGCGACGCCAAACTGCCTTCGCGTTCTGGCGTAATCCAGGGTCCTGACCAGCATGGCGGATGCAGCACCCAGCAGATCGGCACATATTGCCACGTTGGCCACGTCGACGGCTCTCTTGACGGCATCAATAACTACTCTTCCACGTGCCAGAACGGCATTTCCAGGCAGTTTGACACCGTTCAGATTGACTTCCGAGGCGCGCGAGCCGTCTACTACGCGGTAGTGACTCATGGATAAACCTGGCGACGAAGATGGCACTGCGACCAACATCTCTTCACCATTTTCGGCACACGCTGTTACCAGCAGTACGTGAGCGTACTCTGCACCGAAGACAACGGATTTCTGTCCATCGATTTGTATGCCGTCGCTATTTTCTGTGACCCGCGCCGCGATCATAGAGCACTCGTAATGGGAATTGGCCTCCAATGCCGCCAGTGCCGATCGAATAGTGCCTGCCGCGATTTCCGACAACAGTTCCATAGCGCTGTCACCGCCTACAAACTCCAGAGCCTTGCCCGGGAGGATGGCGCAAGAGAGCCACGGGTCGGTGCACAGCCTTTCGCCAAGTCGCCTTGCGACCAACTGGATGTCCACCAGCGAACCGCCGAAACCACCTACGGACTCCGGAAAGGGCAATGCCATCCAGCCTAGCTCTGCCATTGCGGCCCAGCGCGACTCGTCAAATGCGACGCCGGCCGCGAGTTGCCTGCGGTAGGCATCGAAACTGTACTGGCCAGCCAGATATTTTGATGCAGAGTCATCCAGCATGCGCTGGTCATCTGATAAGCGAAAATCCATCGTCAGATCCATTTTTAGGTATTGTGCTGTCAGAGCCCGAGCAGCATTTTTGCGATGACGTTCTTCTGAATTTCATTGGTGCCGCCGTAGATCGTGGCCGCGCGCAGAAAATTGTAGCGCTCGCGTGTACGGTTGAAGGCAAAGCTCCCCACAGGCTCCCCGTTGTCCCACGTCAAGGACAGATGGCCTCCCAGCTCGACCATCGCTTGCGAGATGGCCTGCTGTAGTTCGGTTCCCCTGATTTTCAATCCGGAGGACTCGGCACCCAGCCCCTTGCCTTCTTCGGTCGCGGCAACCGTGCGGAAGTTGGTGTACTCGAGTGCAGCCAAATCGATCTCCAGTTCGGCAACCCTGCGGCGTGCAAAAGGATCGTCCCAACGAGAGCCGTTGCCCTGCTTCGTGTCTTTGAGCATCTGTTTAAGGCGCTCGATTTCCCGCTTAGAGTCGGCAACACCGGCGATGGTGGTTCGCTCATGAGTCAGCAGAAACTTGGCAATGGTCCACCCCATGCCTTCGCTGCCGACCAAGTTCTCTACAGGCACCCTGACATCGGTGAAATACACCTCGTTCAGGTGATGATGCCCGTCTATGGAGTGAATGGGTCGAATTTCGATGCCCGGCGTGCTCATGTTGA
>JAUXNL010000178.1 GCA_030684415.1 Moraxellaceae bacterium
GCCAACAATGCAGGAGCCGCAAGGGACGGCAGACGAAATCCGGCCAACAACAGCAGGCCGATACCGATTTGCATGCCGCCGTAATTGGCGCGGATCTCGTTCAGTGCACTCACGCTGCTGACGCTCAGATCGACCAGTGCCATGGCCGCCACCGGGTCTCTGAAAGTATTGAAGCCGATCAGGATGAAGCTGATGCCACAGAGCAGCAAAAACGGTTTTGTCAGGACTGACATTTTTTCTTTCCTTTGTTATTCATCCGTTCATTTGTACATACAGCCAGAATGCATCCGGCAAATCAGCTGCTTGAGCGCTTTTTGCGAACGGGAATCGGCCATCCATTGTGATACTTGGCCCACTCCGCCCATAAATACCATGCACTTTAGCCACCTGCGTTGCCTCATGGCAGGCCACCTCCAGTGACATGTACTCACAACTCACGCTCAAAGTGCTCGGGATTGGCAATCGCACGCGACCACTTCACTGACTTCACTTTCCAGCGCGGATCTCTTTCTTGCAACAGGGCAAGCACGCCCTTCAAGTGCTCAGCGCCGTAGGTGATGTAGATTTTCGGGCTGGTGTCGGCGAGCACCGTGTCGACCAGATGCCGGTTGCGGAAATCCAGCACGACGGGGGCCAGTGCACCCGCATCATGCGGAGCACCGAGCACCATGCTGAACACGCCGCGGCAGACAATACCGACCGTGTGGCGTTGCCCCTCGCTGCTGTTTTTCTGCCACTCCACCACCGATGCCATGATGTCGCCGATGTCGCCATCCTCGTTTTTTCCCTCAGCGGCGGACTCCCGGATCCGCTCGGCGAAGCCGGGATCACTGGCCATCAGGCGGTCGTACTCTTGCTTCATCTGCAAGGTGGTGACATCGGCGGTGAGGTGCCGTTCGGGGTGCTGCCCCATGTCGCGGGCCAAGGGCGCGAAATAATCAATCTGGAACGCCATGCCGCAGGCTTGCGCCATGGCTTTGTAGTTGGATGACAGGTCGCGGCCACCGGCGAGCTTGTCGCTGAACCACTGATCTGCCTCGGGCGTCGAGGGCTGCACGCCTTCGTAATAGAGGCGATAACCCTGCGAAAGCGCATCTTCGAGGTCATACACCACCGACTTGTAAAAACTTTCGGCACCCACATGCATCATGCCCTGGAACACCACGGTCTTTTCACCGTTGCTGAGCACGACATTCGGCACAATCGCCGGCGTCGCCGTGATGCGATACGACAAGTAGTACACCGGCAGCCCGAGCAGAATGCCGACCAGCAACACCGACACCAGCACGCAACGGAAAAATGAAGGCGACACTCCCCAGAGCTGGCGACGGGCTCGCCAGCGCAGCCACCCATACGGCAGCAGGGCCACTAATAGCGCCACCATACCTACTGCCATCAGCAGCACTGGAGGCAACAATAGCAGTAGCGGCAAAGCCAACAAGAACAGGAAACCCATTACAAACCAGACCACGGCCTTGAGGCTGATCAGCCATTTTTCGTTGGTATTCACCTGATTTGCATCCTCCGTTCATTCACCGGCAGGCGGCCGGCTGACACCTCATGTTGCACCGCTCATGCTCGCGTAACGGTGAACCAGAACACGCGACGTGCCCGGCCGGCGATCGTCATGATGCCGCGCCCCAGAAATCGGCCGGGCGCGGTCTCGCGAACTTCATCCGTGAGCGGGCGCATGAAAAAGGGATTGTCGGGCAGGTCATAGAGGATTTGCGTGACCTCGCTCCCGTCTTCGGCACGGCCACGGGCGACATAAAAGCGGCCGGTCTTGATCAGTCCGCCGAGAAAGCGGTTGTAGCCAAGAGTGACACTGCCTTCGCGCCGGAATACTTTGGTGTGGCCGAAAAAGCGCAAAGGGCGGGGTAGGAAGGGCGCCACCAGATGCACGGCATATTCACCGTCGAGTGCGTCAGGATTACGTGCGGCAGCAACGGCAAATTCGTCTTGTGCAGGCATGGCAAGAGCTCCGTCGGGAAGGCTGGCCCATGATGCCATGTGATTGGCCTGCCTCCACCCCGTGCGGGGCTTGCGGATGGACAAGTGGTCATGACACAACAGGAGCCCGTTTCCGCTGCTGTTCCGGAGTCTTGCATGACCGATGCTGCCCGCCCCATCAAACGCCCCGGCCTGCGTGCCGCCGTGCTCAACCGCGTGCTGCGCCGCTATGCCAAGGCGCCGGCCGACCGGGCACCGGCACATCTCGACATCAAGGATGACCATCTGGCGCGTGGGGCACGCCGCACGGCAAAGATGCTCAAGCGTAACGAGCGCGTGCCGGACTTCATGACCGTGGCACCGGTAACGGTACCGACACCGGCGGGCGACATGAGCGCAGAGTGGCTGTACTCCGCCAATGCCGACCGCGATCACGTCATCCTGTATTTTCATGGGGGCGGCTATTTCATGTGCTCGGCCGCCACACACCGGCCGCTCACCAGCCGGCTGGCGCATGGCGCACGCCGCCGCGTGCTCTCGATCAATTACCGGCAGGCGCCGGAACACCGCTTTCCGGCCTGGCTGGAAGATGCCGTCAGCGCCTACCGCTTTTTGCTGGCCGAAGGCTATGCGCCGAGCAAAATTGCATTAGGTGGCGACTCCGCCGGCGGCAATCTGGTGCTGATCACCCTGCAGCAGTTGCGCACCGAGGGCCTGCCCATGCCGGGAGCCGCCTTCTGCATTTCGCCCTGGGCCGACTTTGCTTGCGAGAGCCCGTCGCTCATCCGCAACAATCCGCGTGACGTGATGTTTTCCGGCAATGGCCTGCGGGCGCTGGCGCGCTACCACACCGCCACGCACGACGCGAAGCACCCGCTGCTCTCACCGGTGCACGCCGACTTCAGCGGTTTTCCACCGCTGCTGATCCAGGCCAGCAGCACGGAAATCCTGCGCGACGACAGCCGTCGTGTCGCCGCCCGCGCCCGTGCCGCTGGCGTCAATGTAAAGTTGGAGGAATGGCACGACTTGCCGCATGTCTTCCATCTGTTTTCGGAATTCATTCCAGAGGGGCCGAAGGCCATCCGTCATCTCACGGCGTTTGTGCAGCAGCACACCTGAGGGCTCGCTAAGCCGTGATCCTCCACTGAGGCTGTCGCCACGCTTGAGGAGCGCCAAAAAGCCATGTTTCCGAGGTCATGGCTTGAAGCCCCTCGATGCCGCCGGAGTCTTTTGGCGGCCCAAGGCAGACGCCTCCGGTCGGTGAACTCCTCCTTGGAGGCGCTCATCGAGTTCGTCAGCACATAGGCCCAGCGCTCGGCGCTGTGGAATTACCCACGCTGACGCCCGTCTTGGCAGGCATGAATCAGGCCTATATACGCCGCTCATGAAAAAGGGCGTACCCCGGTGGGTACGCCCTTTAATTACAACGGTCAGGCAGTAAAGAAGTGCTTACTGCTTGATCTTCTCGACCGTCTGCTTGATGACGCCTTCCACACGGCGGTTGGCATCGCGACCGGCCTGGGTGCCGTTGTCAGCAACCGGCTTGTCGGGGCCGTAACCGGCGGCGGTGACACGGCCGGCATCAATGCTGAACTTGTCGATCAGACGCTGGCGCACGGCTTCGGCACGCTGCTTGGACAGGCGACGGTTCACCGCGGCGCTGCCGGTGTTGTCGGTGTGGCCACCCACTTCCAGCGAGGTCTGCGGGTACTGGTTCATGAACTCGGCCAGCTTCTGGATCTCGGCATCACCGGCCGCATCGACCTTGGTCGAGCCACTGGCGAACTTCACGTCAATCGCCTGTGTCACGGTTTCCTTGAGGATGATGTAGCAGCCGTTCTCATCAACCTTGGCGCCTTTCTTGGTGTCCGGGCACTTGTCGTTGGTGTCGGGTACGCCATCGCCGTCGGTGTCTTTAGCAGCGGCCAGAGCGGCAGCCGCCGCAGCGGCATCTGCTGCCGCTTTGTCAGCGGCGGCCTTGGCGGCGGCAGCGGCACGAGCAGCCGCACCACCATCACCAGCCGGGGCGGCGGCGACGGGAGCCGGGGTAGGCGCAGGAGCGGCGGCCGTTTTGCCATCGCAACCGACGATGATTTTTTCGGGCGTCCAGCTCGCGGTGCGCCAGCACTCGCCGCTGCTGTTACGCCATACCTGACCGATGGAGTCTTTCCAGTAGCCGTTGTCCTGTGCCAGGGCCGAAGCGGATACCGCCAGCAGGGTCATGCCAATCGCCATCTTCATTGTTTTGTCTCTCCTGTTTGTCGTGCCCTCAGGGCGCCGCGCATAAGTAGCATGGCTTGCCCGTTTTCACCATGTTGCCATGGCCCGAGTTGCCCTCATTTGGGCCCGTGGTGATGGCCTTCGCGCCGATAGTGTTAACCCACGTTTGTGCAGCTGCGGCGGGCACACCCTTGACGTAGCGTGGGCCCATGCCCGTGCAAATCGTCTGGTTCAAGCGAGATCTGCGCGCCGCCCGCCATGCGGCGCTGGCGGTCGCGGCCACGCATGGCCCGGTGCTGGGCCTGTATGTGCGTGAACCATCGGTATGGTGCGCGCCCGATGCCAGTGCCCGGCAGTGGGGCTTTGTGCGGGAATCACTACAAGAGCTGCGCGCCGCCTTGGCCGCACTTGGTGTGCCCCTGCTGGTGACGACGGCGGAGCTGCTGCCGGTGCTGCGACAGTTGCACGACAACATCGGCATCGGGGGACTGTGGGCACATGAGGAAACCGGCAATGCGCTCACCTTTGCGCGTGATGTTGCGGTGGCCGGCTGGTGTCGCGAGCAGGGCATCGCCTTCCGGGAGTGCCGCCAGTACGGCGTCATCCGGGGCCTGACCGGCCGCCGTCACCGCCGCTGGGCGGGGGAGTGGGAGCGTTTCATGGCGACACCGTTGCCGGCGACGATGGCCGCGCAAGTGGCGCAAGAACGGCCGTCGCTGGACCTGCCCGCGCAGTCGCTGCACTGGCGCGAGCCGGATATTGCCGGCCGGCAGCCGGGTGGCCGGCGTGCGGGGCTGACCGCGCTCACCGACTTTCTTGGCGCGCGTGTGCCGACTTATCGCCGTGGCATGTCGAGTCCGTTATCAGCAGCGCAGGCCTGCTCACGACTGTCGCCGTATATCGCCTGGGGCTGTCTGTCGCTGGCCGAGGTAGACCAGGCCACCTGCGCCGCCATCGACACCGAAGCCGCGCTCCCCACGCCGTTGCGCACCACAGGGCGGCTCGCCTCATTGCGAGCTTTTCGGGAGCGCTTAGCCTGGCATTGCCATTTCATCCAGAAACTCGAAACCGAACCGAGCCTGGAGTTCCGCAACATGCACAGCGGTTACGACGGCCTGCGCGAAGGCGAGTTCCGTGCCGATGTCTGCGGGGCCTGGGCACGCGGCGAAACGGGCTGGCCATTGGTGGACGCCTGCATGAAAAGCCTGACCGCCACCGGTTGGTTGAACTTCCGCATGCGCGCCATGCTGATGAGTGTCGCCGCGTATCCCTTGTGGCTGCACTGGCGCGAGCCTGCCCTCGTCCTCGCACGGCTGTTCACCGACTACGAGCCCGGCATCCATTTCGCCCAGGCGCAAATGCAGTCTGGCGTCACCGGCATCAATGCCATGCGGGTCTACCACCCGACCAAACAAGCACGCGATCAGGACCCGGACGGCGTGTTCATCCGTCGCTGGCTGCCCGCACTCGCGAACGTGCCCGCCAGTTTTCTGGCCGAGCCTTGGCGGATGCCGCGCCCGCTACAGCAAAAGTGCGGCGTGGTGCTCGGGCGTGATTACCCCGAGCCACTGACCGATCTCGACACGGCGCTGCGTTGCTCGAAAACGCGCATGGCAGAGCGTCGTGCCAGTCTGGCCGGCAGCGCTGAAACCCGGCGCGTGGTCGAACGCCTCGCGTCGCGCCGGCGCGCCGACCACACCGCCAGCCGTGCCCGTCCGCGTGACGGTAATCCCGCGCCGCAACTGAACCTGGAGCTGTGACATGCAGGGCGTGAAAAAACAGCAATTGCCGGAAAAAATCTGCCCGGTCTGCCAGCGGCCTTTTGCCTGGCGACGCAAATGGGCGCGTGACTGGGCACAAGTGGTGTATTGCAGCGAGCGTTGCCGACGGACACGGGTGGCCAGCGCATGACCACACTGCGACTGATACTGGGCGACCAGCTCAATGCGGCTCATCCCTGGTTCCGTGAGCGACGCGACGACGTCATTCATGTGCTGGCTGAGCTGCAACAAGAAGGGCGCTACGTGAAACACCATGCGCAGAAGCTGCTCGGGTTTTTCGCCGCCATGCGCGCCTTTGCCGACGCCCTCATACAGGCCGGCCACCGCGTGCATTACGTGCGCATCACCGACACCGATGCCGCGCTTGGCTTTGTGCCGCTACTGGCCAAACTTGCTCAGGATTACGGCGCCGAGGCGCTCGCCTATCAATTGCCGGATGAGTGGCGACTCGATCGCGAACTCGACGGACTCGCCGACGCAACCGGCCTGCCAGTAACGGTGCACGACACACAGCATTTCTACACCACGCGCGAGGCCGTCGGCAGCTTCTTCGGGAAGAAGCAGTGGCGCATGGAATGGTTTTACCGCGACATGCGCGCCCGGTATGGCGTGTTGATGCGCCACGATGGCCCCGAAGGCGGGCAGTGGAATTTCGATCACGACAACCGCGAAAAATGGACGGGTGATCCAGCCGCACCCGTCTTTCCCAGCCGCGTACTCGATTTGCGCAACGTCTGGGCCGACATTGAGGCGGCGGGACTGCCACACTTCGGCAACCCCCGTGCCGACCGCTTTCCCTGGCCGGTGACACGCCGTCAGGCGCGTGCCGACCTGCGCGACTTCATCGCCCACCGGCTGCCGTATTTCGGGCGCTTTCAGGACGCCATGAGCACACAGTCGCCCATGCTTTTTCACGCCCGTTTGTCGTTCGCACTCAACACCAAAATGTTGTCGCCACAGGAAGTAGTGGACGCCGCTGTTGTTGCCTGGCGGGACGATCCCGCACGCTATCCGCTGGCCGCCATCGAAGGCTTCGTGCGGCAAATCCTCGGTTGGCGTGAATATGTGCGCGGCGTGTACTGGGCGAAGATGCCCGGTTATACCACCGAGAATTTTTTTGCGGCGCAAGCGCCGCTGCCCGACTTTTTCTGGACCGGCGACACCGACATGGCCTGCTTGCGCCATGCCATCACGCAATCGCTGGAATGGGCCTATGCCCATCACATCCAGCGCCTGATGATTACCGGCAATTACGCCTTGCTGGCGGGGCTCGACCCGGACGCTGTCGATGCTTGGTACCTCGGCATCTATATCGACGCCATCGAATGGGTGGAACTGCCGAACACGCGCGGCATGGCGCTCTGCGCCGACGGCGGCTTTGTGGCCAGCAAGCCGTATGCGGCCAGCGGTGCCTATGTGAAGCGCATGGGCGACTACTGCCGTGACTGCCGTTACGACCCCACCGCGAAAGGCGACAAGGCCTGCCCCCTCACTGGTCTGTACTGGAACTTCATGCGTCGCCATCCGGAAAAGCTGCGCCGCTTTCCACGGCTGTGGCCGGTGCTGAAAAATGCGCAGGCCAGGGGCGAAGCCAGCGGTCCACTGTCAGCACCGGACAAGGCGCCCTCCGAATAGCCGCCATCTGGCAACATCTGAATCTGACAACAGACGACCTGCACCAGGCGCGTGCGTCTGCCTATACTCGGAGCTCTTTTTTGCCCGGAGCGCTGCCATGACCCTGTCCACCAAAACCGTCGTGATTGTCGGCGCCTCACGCGGCATCGGCGCCTGCCTGGCGCGCGAATATGCCGCGCGCGGCTACCACCTCGGCTTGCTGGCCCGTAGCGAGGGCCCACTGGAGGCACTGGCCGCCGAGCTTGCCGGCGTGCACAACGTCCGGGTGGAAACCGCCACACTGGATGTCGCCGACGGTGATGCGGTGGCGCCCGCGCTTGAAACATTGATGGCCCGCTTGGGCACGGTGGATCTCGTCATCGCGAATGCCGGCGTGCTGGGCTGGCGCCGCGCGGGCGACGGCAACATTGCCGAAGACCGCCGCATCATCCAGACCAACCTCATGGGCGCCATCGCTGTTATCGACGCCGCTGTCGCCTTTTTCAAACGTCAGGGCCGCGGCCATATCGCCGGGGTGTCCTCACTCTCGGCTTACCGTGGCATTCCCGGCAGTGGCGCGTATTCCGCCAGCAAGGCCGCGCTCACCAATTACCTCGAAGCGCTGCGCATGGAAATCAGCAGCAAGGGTATTGCTGTCAGCATCGTGCATCCGGGCTTTGTGAATACCGACATCAGCCCGGGCATGGAGAAATACCCCTTCGTGGCCACTCCCGAAAAAGTAGCGAAGGAAATCGCCGACGGGCTGGAAAAGAAACGCAAGAACATCGTGGTGCCACGCTTCCCTTGGGCCGCGCTGATGCCGGCCATGCGTCTGCTACCCGACAGTGTGATGAAGAAAGTGTTCTGAGCTACTCACCCCTGCCTCTGCTGACCGAGGCCGCGCCTGCGGGTGGGCGCGGCTTTAGTCGTTTGCTGAAAATGCCGATCGGGCATCGACAAGGCTCAGCACGAACGGATTTTTTAACAACACGACATTGATCATCCGTTCGCCCTCCGCCCTTCAACTCCCTCGGGAGAGTCCTCTCAACGGGCATGCAGGAGCACGGACAGGCAGCTTTCATCAAGCGGCTAGCATCGAAAGAGGGTCACACCTGCGGGTGGCGTCATTTCTTGTCGCGGCTAAAGCCGCTCCTACGGGGGTGGCCTGTCGTGTTCGCGCTTACCCAAGCCCATCTGCCAACCGCTTGCTGAAAAAATGCCCATCCCGGTCTTTTTCAGCCGGCCACTCCTAGCCATGTCCAGAATCGCTCCGCGCCATTCAATCACGCATGCGTGATTGAATGGCGATCCAGCACGCGGTTAGCCGCAGCGCAAACGGTTCTGCTCCTGACGCTCACTACGCTACTTTTGCGCCTGTGAACTCGGTCTCTGAATATCGCTTGAGGCGATGGTATCTTTTTTGGTACGCTGCCAGCAGTCCAAGGAGAGGACGCAATGGTACCCGTACTGGAAGTACGATTTTTGCCTCAGGCACTGGCGATGAGCCTGTCAGGGAGTGGCTTATGTCGCTTTCGTTGCAAGACCGGAAAACCATCGGCGAAGACATCAAGACCGTGCAACTTGGCTGGCCTCTTGGCATGCCGCTGGTGCGCAAAATGGAAAAAAGCCTGTGGGAAATCCGCATTCACCTCGACAAGCGGATTGCCCGGCTGCTCTTTACCACGCAGGGCACCGTGCTGGTGTTATTGCATGGCTTCATCAAAAAATCGACGCACACCCCCCTGGATGACCTGCAACTGGCACGCCAACGCCTGAAGCAATTGAATGCCCTCATGAGAGCCCCACAATGACCCCTTCGCACATCGGCAGCAGTTTTGATGATTTTCTGGCGGAGGCAGGTCTGCTGGATGAAGCGACCACCGTGGCCGTCAAGCGCGTGATTGCCTGGCAGATTGAACAGGAAATGCGTGCACAGTCGCTGACCAAAACCGAACTGGCGAGCCGCATGCACACCAGCCGTGCGGCGCTCAACCGGCTGCTCGATGCCACCGACACCAGCCTGACACTCGCCACGCTGGCGAGCGCCGCTCAGGCCTTGGGCAAGAAGCTGCGAATCGAACTCGCCTGAACGCCGTCAGCACTCAGGGCTCGGAAGCGGCTCAAGGGTAGAGCCGCTGCGTCGTCCAACCGCCGGCACCATCGGGCAAATACAGCACACGGTCATGCAGCCGCGAGGGCCGACCCTGCCAGAACTCGATACGGTCCGGCACCACGGCGTAACCGCCCCAATGCGGCGGACGCGGCACCCCGGTCACGTATTGCGCCGCATATTTCGCGGCGCGCGCTACCAGCGTGGCGGTACCGTCGAGCGGCTGGCTTTGCAACGAGGCCCAGGCACCGACACGGCTCTGGTAAGGGCGGCTGGCGAAATAGGCATCCGACACCGCGGCCGCCACGCGTGACGCCACACCCTCGATACGCACCTGCCGCTCCAGCTCGGGCCAGAAAAACGTGAGCGCCACAAACGGATTGGCTGCCAGTTGCTGGCCCTTACGGCTGTCGTAGTTGCTATAGAAAACGAAGGCGCCATCTTCCAGCCCCTTGAGCAGCACCAGCCGCGCCGAAGGGCGGCCATCCTCCACCGTGGCCACATGCATGGCAGTAGGCTCATGCACCTTGGCGACAATGGCCTCGTCCAGCCAGCGGCTGAACTGGGCCAGCGGATCCGTCAGGCAGTCTTCGGGGCCCAGGCTTTGCCGGCTGTAGTCCTGACGGAGGTGGGCAATGTCGTCGCGGCGCGTCATGAGCGCTCCTTCGTTGAAATGCCGTGTGCGGGCATGAAGTGGCACGGAGATGGCTAGGCAGTGTAACGGCCTGGCGCCGGCCTGCCAGCCACACAATCGGAAACGACTTCGCTGACGTGACGCATGCCATCGCCCCGTAGCCTTGCTGTATCCTTCGCAGGTCTCCGGGGTGTCGTCAGGGAAGAAGTCGTCGGCCCCCGCTCAGCAGTCGCGTAAAAGGAAGCCTCCATGACCCCTCTCGGCCCCGTCGACCAGCTTTTCCTGCTCATGGAAAAGCGCCAGCAGCCCATGCACGTGGCGGGCTTGCAGCTCTTCACTTTCCCCGAAGATGCCGGCCCCCGCTACATCCGCGAATTGGCCGAGCAGATGCGCGAATGCTGCACCCCGCAGGGGCTGTTCAAGCGTCGGGTGGTCACGCGCTTCGGTCAGCCGTTCTGGGACACCGACGAACATTTCGACATCGATCATCACTTCCGCCACGAGGCACTGCCCAAGCCGGGCCGCATCCGTGAGCTGCTGGCGCTGGTGTCGGCCGAGCACTCCAACCTGCTCGACCGCGAGCGCCCCCTCTGGGAAGTGCACCTGATCGAAGGCATCCAGGGCAAACGCTTCGCGCTTTACTCCAAGATCCATCACTCGATGGTCGACGGCGTGGCCGCCATGCGCATGGGCATGCGCGCGCTGTCCACCGACCCCAACGAACGCAACCTGCCGCCGGTGTGGGCCATGCCGCCGCGCAAGAAGCAGGTCAGCCTGAATCCGACTGATGTGGCCGGCGGACTGGCCAAGCTCACCGCTGGCCTCGGCAAACAGGCCTCGTCGCTGCCCGCTGTGGTGCGCGAAATCATGAAGGTCACCAACAAAGCCAAGCGCAATCCGGATTACGTGTCGGTGTTCCAGGCGCCGCACTCGCTGCTCAACGAACGCATCACCGGCTCGCGCCGCTTTGCCGCGCAGTCGTATTCGATGAGCCGTGTGAAGACGATTGCCAAGGCTTTCGACGCCACCGTCAACGATGTCGTGCTAGCCATGTGCGGCAGTGCGCTGCGCGAATACCTCATCAGCCAGAACGCGCTGCCCGATGCCCCGCTGATTGCCATGGTCCCGGTGTCACTGCGCCAAGACGATAGCGATGCCGGCAACCAGATCGCGATGATTCTGGCCAACCTCGGTACGCATATCGCCGACCCCACCAACCGCCTGCGTCTCATCAAAGCCTCGGTGGAAGATGCCAAGCAGCGCTTCCGTGGCATGTCGCCCGAACAGATTCTCACCTACACCGCGCTCACGCTGGCGCCCGCCGGGCTGTCGCTGCTCACCGGTCTTGCGCCGAAATGGCAGGCGTTCAACGTGGTGATTTCCAACGTGCCCGGCCCGAAAGAGCCGCTGTACTGGAACGGCGCCCGCCTGCAGGGTATGTACCCGGTGTCGATCGCACTTGATCGCATCGCGCTCAACATCACGCTGACCAGCTACGGCGATTCGCTGGAGTTCGGCCTGATTGCCTGCCGTCGCACCATGCCCAGCATGCAGCGTCTGCTCGACTATCTGGAAAACAGCATTCGCGAGCTGGAAGTGGCGGCAGGGGTTTGCGGGTACAACAGCAATCGCTACTGATGTTCAGGCGGTATAAAAAAACCTGCGCTTGCCGCAGGTTTTTTTATGGGCGCTGTTTGCGTGCGGTTGTATCTGTGGATTGCCACCGCACGACAACGCTGCGCATCACATTCCCGTGTGCGGATGAGTCCGCACCTACGACCGGTTTTTCGTATCGCTCGAGAGGCGCGAGGGCTCAGTCGGCGTGGAACAAATCACGTTTGCCGCGCTTGTCTTTGTAGAAGGCTTTGATGTGTTGCATGTCGGCGTCGAAGTCGCCGGTGGTGTGAAACACCGGGCCGAGGCCGCCAATCTTGCGGCCGTAATCGAGATAGGCCATCACCACCGGCACGCCAGCCGTGTGGGCGATGTGATAGAAGCCGGACTTCCAGTACAGCGTCTTGCTGCGCGTACCTTCTGGCGACACCACCAGCATCAGCTCGCTCGCATCGCGTAGCGCATCCGCCGATGCCTGTACCATGTTGCCCGCGGACTTGCGCTGCACGGGAATACCGCCGAGCCACATCATCACACCGCGAAACGGCGGTTTGAAAATTTCTTCTTTACCCATCCAGTAGATTTTCAGGCGCAGGGCAAACGCCACAAACAACGTGAAGGGCAGGTCCCAGTTGCTGGTATGCGGCGCGGCAATCAGCACAGCTTTTTTGACGTCGGGCGGCAGAATGCCGTCGGTCTTCCAGCCACAGAGTTTGAGGATGAGCAGGGAAAGACCACGGAGGAGAGTGTTGACGACGGGCGTGTCGAAGACGGTACGGGCATGATGCTGCATGGAAATCTCGTTTTGTTGTTGTGTGGCGCCAGGCCGAGGGCGCATCTGGTGGACATCCATGCCAGCGCGAAGTGTACAGACCCGGCAGTCGGAATTCACGCCGGCCGGGAGGCGGGCGCTGCCGCAGGGCGCAGGCTCGCACCATTTCCCGAGAGGGGGCGGAGAGTGCTAACAGCTTGCTGAAAAATGCTTTTCAGCAAGCTGTTTCCCGGCCAAGAATGGCCGGGTCGCGAATCAATCACTCTTGCGTGATGGATTCAGCGTAGAGCGATTCCGGACATGTGCTACATTGCGGGCTGAAAAAGCCCGGATGGGCATTTTTCAGCAGGCTGCTAATGGCAAAACGCTGCCATGCCGGTATTCATGTCGGCATCCACAGGCACCGAGCAAACAGGCCTCCCGGTGACGACTACCCCGGGATAGCGGTGACGCTGGCGTTGAGCAGTTCGCGAATCCCGGCGAGCGTGCGCACACGTTTGACCTGATGAAAGAGGGGCAGGGCGTCGTCAGGAAAGCCACGCGTGAGCATGGCCAGCCACTGTTTGTAGCGGCCAACCGCGCCGCTCTCCGTCCAGCGTGGCGATTCGATCACGTTGGCGCGGCGCATCAGCGCCTCATCTGCATCACTGAGCGGAGGGCGCTGTACCGCCTGCATGTGCTGCAAGAAATCGGACTGCGCTTGTACAAGTCGCGGCCAGCTCAACGTCAAGTCAGCATCATCCCGGATCGCGTTCACCAGATCAGGGCGCGACACCGCACCGCGCCCGAGCATGAGCGCCTCGCATTGCGCCACCTCCCGACAACGGTGTGCATCGTCGGGCGTCCATATTTCGCCATTGGCAATAAGCGGCAAGCGCACGGCCGCCCGAATCTGCGCAATCGCCTCCCAATGCGCAGGGGGACGATACGCATCTTCTTTGGTCCGCGCATGCACGGTCAGCCAACTGGCACCGGCCGCCTCGATACCCTGTGCGTTCTCGATCATGCGTGAACGGTCTTTCACACCCAGGCGCATTTTTGCGCTCACGGGAACATTAGCGGGCACCGAACGACGCACCGCGGCGACAATCGCGTGCACCTGCTCTGGCGTTTCCAGCAACACGGCACCGCCGCCGTGGTTGTTCACGGTTTTTGCCGGGCAACCGAAATTGAGGTCAATCGCTCGGGCACCCAGCTCCGCGACTCGGGCGGCATTTTCGGCCAGCATCACGGCGTCACTGCCCAGCAATTGCACATGCACCGGTGTACCGGCAGCCGTACATCCATCTGCGTAAAGCTCCGGGCAGGCATGAAAAAAAACGCGCGTGGGATGCACACGGTCAGTCACGCGGATGAATTCGGTCACGCACCAATCGTAACGACCCAGACGGGTGAGCACATCGCGCATGTGGAAGTCGGTCAGCCCTTCCATTGGCGCGAGCACAAGTGCTTGGCGAAATGTCATGGCGAGGACAAATACGCAGGTGCCGACAGTGCTGGCACTACCTGTCGAATGGCGGCATCAAACATGTTGTGGCTCTTGTCCTCATTTTTTGTGCTCCGGGAATGGATGGCGGTTTTCATGGCGCGCCCGGTGAATCATCCAAACCCTCGGCCATCAATGTGCGGATGAATCCACCTACTCACCTAGTGGCCGTAGCAGTATCTGCAAGTCATCGGCCGTGAGCGTGCCATCGAGGCCTGCGCCTTCACCGTATACACCGGCGGCCAGTGCGGCTTTGCGCTCTTGCAGCCCCTGCATGCGCTCTTCCACCGTTCCTTCGCAAATGAATTTGTACACGAACACGGGCTTGTCTTGCCCGATGCGATAGGCACGATCCGTGGCTTGCGCCTCTACCGCCGGATTCCACCACGGGTCGTAATGAATGACGGTATCTGCAGCGGTGAGATTGAGCCCGCTACCGCCGGCCTTGAGGCTGATGAGAAACAGCGGCACATCACCTTTCTGGAAACTGGCCACCGGGGCTTCGCGGTCGCGGGTCTGGCCGGTGAGCTTGACGTAGGCAATGCCGCGTTTTTCCAACTCTTTCTCGATCAGCGCCAACATGCTGGTGAATTGCGAGAACAGCAAAAT
>JAUXNL010000120.1 GCA_030684415.1 Moraxellaceae bacterium
AGGCACCACTGGCCATTACGGCCACCGATGTCGAACAACACCTCGGCAGTCTGGCCAAGGACGAAGACCTGAGCCGCTATATCCTCTGACGGATAACTGTCGCCCCTTTATTTGCAGGGGCGGCAGTGACGAGCGGCAGCAAAACCACCGGCTTGTACAGCCCCAGGAAATGACCCAATGCTTCCTCCCGCCCCCTCGGCCCCTACCGAACTGCGCTACCACCGCGAACGCCGCGAGCTGCGGGTGTGCTTTGCCGAGGCTGAATACTGCCTTGAGGCCGAGTTCCTGCGGGTGCACTCGCCCTCTGCCGAGGTTCAGGGGCATGGCGGAGTGGGTGGCGAGCTGCCACTGGGCAAAGCAGAGGTGACCATCACCGGCATCGAGCCGGTCGGCCACTACGCGGTAAAGCTCACCTTCTCTGACGGTCACGACACCGGTCTTTACACCTGGGACTGGCTACGCCGCCTTGGCGAGCAGCACGAGGCGCTCTGGGCCATCTATCGGAAAGCCGCTGCCGCTGCCAGTGCGGCGGCGCCCGTGGTCCAGCGTTACCAGCCCTGAGCCGCCGGAAAGTACAGGCGAATGCGCTCGTCCCGGCCGACACAATTACTGACGAGAGGCGCCTGCCGTCGTCACAACAGGCGCTGTACAATGCGCCGCCCGGCCCTGGTCCGGCCCGGCACCCGCGTCACAACCCTGCAATAGTCTTTTGCAAACAATGGGTTGCGACAAAATCTACGCAATGCGGAGACCTACGCTCATGAACGTTGCCGGCAATACGACGCGCACCCCGGAACTTGTCTACACCCCCGAAGGCCAGCCGCTGCGTCGGGAAGACATCAAGACCCTCGCCGACCAGATGCGCTATGAACTCGGCCGTTATCGCGCCTGGCGCGGGCATTCCGATCCCGCCTTCCACGACCAGTTCGTCACCGTACAGAAATGGCAGGTCGAGCGCCTCAAGCGCACCCATGCCGACTTTCTGGTGGATGACCGCTACAAAGCCATCACCCAGTTCTTTCTTTCGGAAATTTACGGCGGGCTCGACCTGAACGAACTGGCACGTGAAGTCGAACGCGCGCTGCCGATTGCCACCCGCCTGCTGCCGGACTCCGTCATGCGCACCTCTGCCGTCGCGCTGGAGCTCAACGCGCTGACCGGCGAGCTGGATGAGGGCATGGCCGCCATGCTCTTCGAGACCATGGGCGTGACCGACATCACCGAGGCCGCCCTGATCGAGGCCTACCGCCGCTGCAACAACCAAGAAGAGCGCTACCGCCAGCTCGACCTGCTCGCCGAGCTGGGCGCCGGGCTCGACCGCTATGTGCGTTCGCGCGTGATTTACGCCACGTTCAAGATTGCGCACCGCCCGGCACAGATGGCCGGCCTCGGCGGGCTTTATGGCTTCCTTGGCCGTGGTTTTGAAGTCATGCGCCCGATGGGCTCGGCGGCTGACTTCCTGAGCGTGTTTGTCGGCAAGGAACGCGCGATTGTCGATGCCATTTTTGACGGCAAACCAGACCCGTTTGCCACCTGATCCGACACTGAGCAGGGGCGGACCTCACCGCCCCTGCTGATCCCGCGCAAGCGCGCGGCGTTTGCGGCTTGCACGACCTGCGGGCCGGGCCGACAATGCCGGTCCCGCTGTTGAAGCCGCGATCATGTCCGATTCCAAACTGCCCCCCGTCACGCCCTCCGCTGCTGGTGCTCCCGCGCCCGGCACCACGCATTTCGGTTACCAGACCGTGCCGGCGGCGGAAAAAGCCAAAAAGGTCGCCGAGGTTTTTCATTCCGTGGCCGCTCGCTACGACCTCATGAATGACCTCATGTCGTTCGGCGTACACCGGCTCTGGAAGCGTTACACCATCGAAATGGCCGGCGTGCGGCCCGGGCAGCAGGTGCTCGACATCGCTGGCGGCACCGGTGATCTGGCAAAAGCCTTCAGCAAACGTGTCGGCGCCTCTGGTCACGTGATTCTTTCTGACATCAATGCCTCCATGCTCGGCGTCGGCCGCGACCGCCTCATTGACGACGGCCTGATGCAAAATCTCGATTTCGTGCAAGCCAATGCCGAATGTCTGCCTTTCGCCGACAACAGTTTCGATTTGCTCACCATTTCCTTTGGCCTGCGCAATGTCACCGACAAAGACAAAGCGCTGCGCTCGATGTATCGCGTGCTGCGGCCGGGCGGACGGTTATTGGTGCTGGAATTTTCCAAGCCGGTGATCGAGCCTTTGTCAAAAGCCTATGACGCCTATTCGTTCAGCGTGCTGCCAGCGCTCGGCCAGCTCGTCACACAAGACGCCGAAAGCTATCGCTATCTTGCCGAATCCATCCGTATGCACCCGGATCAGGACACGCTGAAAAGCATGATGGACAGCGCCGGGTTCGAGCGCACCGACTACCACAATCTCACCGGCGGCATTGTCGCCCTGCATCGTGGATTCAAGCTGTGAGCACACTGCCCCAGGTGCTGGCGCTGAAAGCGCTAGAAGGACTGATACGCCAGGCATTGGCACTCGACCCGGCCACACAGGCACGTCTGGCGGCTTATGCCGGCAAGCGTCTTTTCGTGGAAACACAGGCGCCGCATCTCGGTCTTTATGTGTGGCTGGAGAGCGATGGCGTTTCTCTGCGCACAGAGGCCGACCGTCACCCACACGCCACCATTGAAGCCCCCAGTTTCGATCTGCTGAAAATGGCGCTGTCCAACGACGCACAATTCATTGGCGGCCCAGTGAAGGTACAGGGGGATGTGATGCTCGTGCAGGAACTCCATGCCTTGGCGCGAGACCTGGATATCGACTGGGAAACCGGCCTCGCCCGCCTGCTCGGTAATACCGTGTCGTATCCGGTATCTCGCGGGCTGCGCGGCCTGTTCGGTTTTGCCGAGCGCACGGCAAAGGTTTTCCTGCGCAACACGGGCGACTATTTACGCGAAGAAAAAGAGCTGGTGCCCGTGCGCTGGGAAGTCGAGGAATACATCACCGACAACCAAGACCTGCGTGTCGATGTCGAGCGCATAGAGGCGCGTCTGACCCGCCTGAAGAAGCGCATGGACAAACTCGAAGCCGGTGACCCCTCATGATGCTGGTGCATTTGCCACGTCTGCTGGCCATCTGGACCGTCATCGCGCGCTATCGCCTGGACACCTTGCTGCCCCCGCCACCCGGCCTGCGCGGGCATGTGCTGCTGGCGCTGATCCGGTTGCATCCGCTGTGGTGGGTGGCCGGCGCTCGTGCGCGTCATCCGGCGCGTCTGCGTCAGGCATTCGAAGAACTGGGCCCGCTGTTCATCAAGCTGGGCCAATTACTGTCGACACGGCGCGACCTGTTGCCCGCCGTGATCCTCGACGAACTGGAAAAGCTTCAGGATCAGGTGCCACCGTTCCCGTCCCGCATCGCGATCAGTCTGGTGGAAACCGAACTGCGCGCGCCGCTGGGCGAAAAATTCTCGCGCTTTGACGAAGTGCCGCTGGCCGCCGCCTCCATTGCACAGGTACATACGGCCGCCTTGCCGGATGGCCGCGAAGTCGTGGTGAAAATCCTGCGCCCCGGCGTTGCCGCGCAAATCCGTCAGGACATGGCACTGCTGCGCGACCTCACCGCCTGGCTTGAGGCGCGCTTTCCGGATCTGGCACAGTTTCATCCGCACCGCATCGCGCGTGATTACGAACAGACCCTGCTGGATGAAACCGACCTGCTGCGCGAAGCCGCCAATACGCGGCAAATGCGCCAGAACTTCCTGAATTCTCCGCTGCTCTATGTGCCGGAAATCCATGACGACTGGTGCACGGCACAGGTGATGGTGGCCGAACGCATTTATGGCGTTCCGGTGGATGACCATGCCAGCTTCGAGCGCCTGGGCATCAATCGTCAGCAGCTTGCCGAAACCGGCTTCACGATATTTTTCACGCAATTGCTGCGGCACAATTTTTTCCATGCCGACATGCATCCGGGCAATGTGTTCGTGGAAACACCGCGCGCAGAAACAAGCGCGGCAAGCGGCAAGCCGGCGCGCTATATCGCGCTCGACATCGCCATCGTCGGCCAGCTCGCACGCGAAGACCAACTCACGGTGGCCCGTCTCGCACTGGCCCTCATCCAGCGCGATTACGCAGAAATCATTCGCACGGCCCATCGCTCCGGCTGGCTGCCGCCCGGTGCCAATCTCAACCAGCTCGCCGGCGAAGTGCAGCGGATTGCCGCACCGGTACTGGAAAAGCCGATTGACCAGATCCAGTTCGGCCCGACGCTGCTGGCGCTGCTCGACATGGCGCGCACGCACCATCTGGAAATCCCCGTGCAACTGGTGCTGCTGATCAAGACGCTGGTGCATGTGGAAGGCCTTGGCCGCAGCCTGTATCCGGCGCTCGACATCTGGGCGCTGGGCCGGCCGTTGCTGACGCAATGGCTGAACGAGCAAATCGGCCCGGCCGCCCTCATCAAGCGCATGAGCGAACAGGCGCCGGCGCTCATCACCGGGCTGCCGGATTTGCCCGACCTGGTGCTGGATGCGCTGACGCAGATGCGCCAGACCGGGCAATGGCAGGAGCGGCAGTCGCGCGAGCTGCAAGCCTTGCGACAGCAACTGCACACCTCCCGCCGCCATGATTTTCTGGCGTTGGCCGGCATCGGTGGGGGCATTGCGGCCGCGGTCTGGCTCACCGGGACGCTGGCCGTGCTGGGCGGCATTGCCGCCGCCGGCACCCTGCTCTGGCGCGTGAGCAATGCCTGAGACTCGGGTATCCTCACGGCCATTCACACCATCGCTGGAAATGGCAACCACATGAACTGGCTGGACGACGTGCGCTGGGACGAAAACGGGCTGATTCCCGCCATCGCACAGGATTGGCAGACCGGCCGCGTGCTCATGCTGGCCTGGATGAACCGCGAGGCGCTGAACCTCACGGCCGCTGAGGGCCGCGGTATCTACTGGTCACGCTCGCGCGGCAAGCTCTGGCGCAAGGGCGAAGAGTCCGGCCATGTACAGAAACTGCACGAACTGCGTCTCGACTGCGACGAGGATGTGGTCATTCTCAAAGTCGAGCAGATAGGCGGAATTGCCTGCCACACCGGGCG
>JAUXNL010000121.1 GCA_030684415.1 Moraxellaceae bacterium
GCAACAGGGAACCGTGGTTGGCCTGGAGATCCACGATTTCAAGCAAGGTTGGCCCTAGTGCGGGGTCGATGCCGCCCAATCCTAGGTCATCAATGACAAGAAGCTCCTTGCGGATAAGCTGTCTGCGCAGCCGAGGCAAAGACCTATCTGCCTGGGCCATTGCCAGACTCTCAAAGAGTTGGGTTGAGGTGGTGTAGAACACAGCCTTTCCAAGTCGACAGGCCTGAACAGCAAATGCACAAGCCAACCAACTTTTCCCCGTCCCAGTTGCCCCGGTGATGATCAGGTTTTGCCGGCGATCAATCCAACCGCAGTCTGCCAGCGACATGACAAGGCTTTGCTCCAACTTGCGGGCTGGAAGATAGTTGATTGTTGTTTTGCACTTAAAACTGACCCAGGGTTTGCATCTAAAATTGACCCACCCTTTTGCGACTCAGTATACCTAGGCGCCTGTGGATAAGTCGCCTGCTTCTGCTTCTTCCTGCTCCACCTCCTTCCGCTTCGCCGACCGTCCCTTCCGGGCCGTCACGCTCTCCTTGAACCGCCAGGACTCGTTGCCCGTTTCCACGATATGGCAGTGATGCGTCAGTCGGTCCAGTAGCGCCGTCGTCAGCTTGGCATCGCCGAAGACCGTGCCCCATTCCCCGAAGTTCAGATTACTGGTGATGATGACGCTGGTGCACTCGTACAGCTTCGAGAGCAGGTGGAACAGCAGCGCCCCGCCGCTCTGGCTGAACGGCAGATAGCCCAGCTCATCCAGGATCACCAGATCCACGTGCATCAGCCGATAGGCCAGCTGCCCCTGCTTGCCATTGGCCTTTTCCAACTCCAGGGCGTTGACCAACTCGATGGTGGACAGGAAGCGCACCCGACGGCCGTGGCGCTGCACCGCCTCGATGCCGATGGCAGTGGCCAGGTGGGTCTTGCCGCTGCCGGGGCCGCCGATGAACACCACGTTCTGGGCGGTGGCCATGAATGCGCCGCCATGCAGTTTCTGGATCAGGGCCTGGTCCACCCGGGACTGCGTAAAGTCGAAGCCAGCCAGGTCGCGGTGCACCGGGAAGCGGGCCTGGCGCATCTGGTGCGCCAGGGACTTCACGGCCCGCTCCGCGGTCTCGGCCGCCAGCAGCTCGGCCATCAGGCGCTCCGGCTCGATATCGCTGTGGTGCATCTTGGCCACCATCTCCGGCCAGCACTGCGCCATGCCATACAGCTTCAGCGCCTTGAACTGGGTCATCAGCTCATTCGACATGGGTCACCTCCGCGGCATCGCTCAGCGCATCGTAGCGCTGCACGTTGGGCAGCGACTCCACGCACAGGGCCAGTGGCGTCTCCGCCACCGGCAGCGCGCCCGGCGACTTCAGTCGCGCCAGGATATTCAGGATGTGCTCGCCACTGGGGCGACCCGCGCTCAGCGCCAGTTCCACCGCCACCTGCACCGTCTCCACGCCATGCTCGGGGATAGCCGCCAGCACCTGCGCCATGAGACGGTCGCCACCCTCGCGCTTGAGAAGGTACTGCTGCAGTTGCAGGAAAGGCGCCGGCATGCCGGCGAAGGGCGCGCCATTGCGCAAGGCGCCCGGCTTGCGCTGGATGAGCGGAATGTAGTGCTGCCAGTCGTAAAACATCTGGTAGCGCTCGAAGCTGCGTACATGCCGCGCCACCTCGCGATTGTCCGCCACCAGCACCAGGGTGTCGGGGTAGATGCGCAGGGTCAGCAGGTGATGGGCATACTCCACCGGCACGCTGTAGTGGTTGCGCTGGAAGTGGATCAGGGCGGTGCTGGAGACACGCACGGTGCGCGCCACATAGCCATCGAAGGGACGCGGGCAGGGCATCAGTTGCGCGCGCTCGTCGTCCAGCGCCGCTGCCACCATCAGCTCCGGACAGTCCGGGTGGGGCATGACCGTCCAGGCCGCCTGGCACTCGCCCAGCAACCAGGCGTTGATCTCCGCCAGGCTGCCCCAGCGCCGATGCTGCAGCTCCTGACCGAGTTGCCGGCGCCGGTCTTGCACGTTCTTTTCGACAATGCCTTTTTCCCAGCCGGCGGCCCGGTTGCAGAAGTCAGCCTCGAACAGGTAATGACTGCACATGGCCTGGAAGCGCGCATTGACGTTGCGCAGCTTGCCGGCGCCGACCTTGTCCACGGCCGTCTTCATATTGTCGTAAATGCCGCGCCGGGCAATGCCGCCAAAGGCGGCAAAGCCCCGCGCATGGGCATCGAACAGCATCTCGTGGCTTTGCTGCAGATAGGCCACCAGCAGGAAGGCCCGGCTGAAGGCGAGCTTGATATGCGCCACCTCCAGCCGCTTGCGCTGGCCGCCGATCGAGGCGTACTCGCAACTCCAGTCGAACTGGAAGGCCTCGCCCGGCTGGAAGCGCATCGGCACGTAGGCCTGGCGCTTCGGGGCCTCGTTCTCGGCCTGCCGGCACTGCTTGATAAAGGCCACGACCCGGTCGTAACTGCCGCTATAGCCCTGGGCCTGCAGGGTCAGGAACATGACGCGGATGGTGCGCCGGTCCCGCCGGGGGCGGTGGCTATCGGTCTTGAGCCAGCTGAGCAGCTGCTCCTTGTAGGGGTCCAGCACGCTGGGGGTCGTGCGTTGGGGGTACTGCGGCTCGGTCTCGTCCGGCCGCCGCAGCCACTCGCGCACGGTATTGCGGGACAGACCGGTCAACCGCGCGATCTCGCGCAGCGGCAGATGGTCCCGGTAATGCATCCGCCTGATTTTGGCTAACATGCCCACGGTGATCACTCCAATTTCCCCTGCTCAAAAAATGAACAGGGAGGACTGTTACGTGGGTCAGTTTTCGATGCAAATCAGGCCCTGAAGTGGGTCAATTTTGGATGCAATACAACACATGAAAGCCAAATTTCTCGGGATGGCCGTGCTGTCATTCGTGGCGGTGCTAGTGGCCGCCTGCGCTTCGACGACACCCTACCAATCCATGCAGTCCAGATTGCAACAGCAAATGACGACCCTCACTTCGCTGGATCAGAAACTAAACGCAACGCAAGATCCGGCGCTACGTCAGCAACTGTTGTCACAAAAGCGTCAAGCCCTTCAGGAAGGCATCACCCTGATCAATCAGGCCCAGACCGACAAACTGGACGCGAATCGCGCCTGTATTGCTCGGCAGAAAAACCTGCCCACGGATGTACATACCTGCTTTGAGGAAGAAAGCCTGGAAGATGCCCAGACCCGCATGATGTCAGTCGTGCTACGTGAGCTGGTTGCCGCCGAGAGCCGATAAGCGCTTGCCCGGGCAAGTACTTGGAACTCGCCCGGGTGGCCGTCAATGGCATCCGCTTGTTCGTGGTTTCGATGGTTGGAGATGCGCCGGAAGCGTGACCTCATCTTCCAGCCGTGCATTGCTCAGCCGCAAGGCATTAAACACGACCGACACCGAGCTAAGGGACATCGCCAGCGCAGCAATCATTGGCGATAACAGGATGCCAAAAGCCGGATACAGGACGCCAGCGGCAATCGGCACGCCAAGGCCGTTATAGGCGAAGGAGAACAGCAGGTTTTGCCGCATATTGGCCACCGCCAGCTGCGAGAGTTCGCGCGCCCGGACGATGCCCTGCAGATTGCCTTTGACGAGCGTGACTTGCGCGCTTTGGATGGCCACATCCGTGCCTGTGCCCATGGCAATGCCAACATCGGCCAGCGCCAAGGCCGGTGCGTCGTTGATGCCGTCCCCTGCCATCGCAACCTTATGGCCCTGGGCTTTGAGGCGGGCGATCAGATCGGCCTTGTCTTTCGGTGTCACTTCGCCATGAATTTCATCAATGCCAAGTTGCAGTCCCACGTGGCGCGCACTGGTCAGGCCGTCTCCGGTGGCCATCACGATGCGGATACCGGCGTCATGCAGGCTGCGGATTGCCGCCGGTGTAGACTCCTT
>JAUXNL010000128.1 GCA_030684415.1 Moraxellaceae bacterium
CATGTTGGGCACTCACCACGCGGTGTGGCCGTGGCAATTTTGGTCATTCGGTCACTGCGCAGATGCGCGCGGATTCGGCCAGTACGCAGATTAACCACGCCACCGGGTGTGTTGATGGCCCACACATCAGCATCCCACTCATCCGTGGTACCGGCGTGCCTGCGATCAGTACGGGCCAGGCGCTCAACGCCACCAATCGTGCTCGAGCCTGCCAGTTTGGCTGCCAGTTTTGGGTTGTCGGACTTCAGCGATGCGAAGCGACAGACGTTTCGCACCAAGTCCGAAGCTGCCAAAGTGTCCTCACTGCGCCAGCGCTGACAGTCCCACATCAGCCATTTGCCCCACGCCGAAACGTATCGCCAGTCGTTTTGATACCTCTTGGTAAAACTCAAGGCCAGTGCATCTTCACTGCCCCAAACCGAGGCTTCGCCATCATCGTCACCAGGTTCGGAGAATCGCTTGCTTTGATTTTCAGCAGGGATATCGGGTAAGTGCATGGCCATGTTCGGGCCGGTAGCCAGCATTTCGCCAACATTTATACCCTCGGCCACAGCATCGGCGCTATCCCAGCCATCGGGTTTGTCCTCCGGTGGGTACAGAATGCAGCAACTCGCAGCCTTGGCCATCAGAATGGCTTGCGAGGCTTTTTCTGCATAAGCCCAGCCGGGCACGTCCTTGTCGGGCCAGATGACCACGGCCTTGCCAGCCAGCGGTGACCAGTCGGTTTTCTCGACTGGTGCGTTGGCTCCATGCATGGCGGTGGTGGCGCAGATGCCCGCATCGATCAGGGCTTTGGCACACTTTTCCCCTTCGACCAGGACGACCCGATCTGACTTGAACATGCCGGGCTGGTTGTAGAGTGGCCGTGGATCGGGCGGTGCTGCCTTTTTGCGCTTGACATCCCACGGGCGGAATTCCTTCTTCTGCCCTGGTGGGTCATAGCGGTACACGATGGCAATCAATTTGCCATCACCATCCTGATACTCCCACTTGGCCGTGGCTGGACCCAGTTCGTCAATGGCGGGCTCAGG
>JAUXNL010000134.1 GCA_030684415.1 Moraxellaceae bacterium
AACAAGACCATCGTTTTCAACTGATGTGTGACGGTAGAGGCTTTGTCCCTTTGCCGGCGGCCCGCGATTGTGGAAGCCTGAAGACATCAGGCTAGATGTCGTCCTCCTGTGGCATCGCGGGCATCCGTGATGCCCGGCTCAGGCACTTTGCCACTTTTCAATACTTCACCTTCCAGGACCTCACTCTCCAGGACTTCCCGCACATGGATTCCCGCTTGCCCCTGCGCTCCCGGATGGCCTTGCTGCTGACGCTGTATGTCTGCCAAGGCCTGCCCACCGGTGTGTTCACTCAGGCACTTCCCGCCATCCTGCGCACTTACGATGTGCCGCTGACCGTGATCGGCATGAGCGGTTTGCTGGCCATGCCCTGGGCCCTGAAGTTCCTCTGGGCGCCATTTGTGGAGTCGCACTTCCTGCCGCGTATCGGCCAGCGCCGTTCGTGGATTCTGCCCATGCAGTTGATGGGGATTGCGGCACTGGTGCTGATTGCCCTGTTTGACCCTTATCGCCTGGCGAGCACGGCCGGTGTGCGGGAATTTTTTGTGCTGATGTTCCTGGTCAATCTGTTTGCTGCCACTCAAGACATTGCCACCGATGGCCTTGCTGTGCGCACGCTCGACTTTCATGAGCGTGGCTTTGGCAATGGCGTGCAGGTGGCCGGCTACCGCCTCGGCCTGATCATTGGTGGCGGACTGTTGCTGTATCTCATTGGCGCCTGGGACTGGCAGCTCTCGTTTCTGGGGCTGGCGGGGCTGATGTTGTTACTGACGCTGCCGGTGCTGCACTTCCGCGAACCGGCGCCGCTGCCGCGTACGACCCGCCCGTTGCGGTGGTGGCAAGTCTTTACCAGCTTCTTTGCGCGGCCGGGCCTCAAAGGCTGGCTTGTGGTGCTGGTGACTTACAAGGCAGGGGAGTCGCTGGGCTCAGCCATGGTCAAGCCCATGCTGGTGGACATGGGGCAGGACCTGAGACAGATCGGATTGATGGTGTCGCTGGTCGGGTCTTTTGCCACGCTGGTGGGCGCTTTGCTCGGCGGCTGGCTGACCACGATCATTGGGCGCTACAGGGCCATCATCGGTTTCGGCGCCTTGCAGGCATTGGGAGTTGGCGCTTATGTGCTGCTGTCCTGGCGCCATGACCAGGGTTATCCGGTCGATCTCGTACTGGTCTATGGCATCAATGCACTGGAGCACTTTGTCAGCGGTATGGCGATGGCGGCGCTGCTGACCGCCGTGATGGATTTGTCGCGGCCGGATCATGCCGGCGCCGACTTCACCGTGCAGGTCAGCATTCTGGCGATTTTCGGTGGCAGCTTTTATCTGGGCGCGGGCTTTGTGGCCGAGGCGCTGGGCTACAGCGGGTATTTCCTGCTGTCGGGTGGATTGGCGCTGGTGCTGCTCTGGCCCGCCGCCATTTATTGCCGGCGACTGCCCTGGCTGGTGGGCGGCGGTGTTTCGGGGGAAAATGCGCGCCCCTGAACCCTCCCTTGCCCAATGTTCATGACTGACACCCCCAGCCACTATCTTGATGCCCGCGGCCTGTTTTGCCCGGAGCCGGTCATGCTTCTGCACAACAAGGTGCGTGAAATGCAGGCCGGCGACGTGCTCGACGTCTTGGCCACAGACCCCTCCACAACGCGCGACATCCCCAAGTTCTGTGCTTTTCTGGGCCATGCCCTGGTCAAGCAGGAAACCATTGGCGACGAATACCGCTATCTCATTCGCAAGGGCGGCTGATCGGGGAGGGTGAAGGTGTGAAGGTGCCGCCAGCGTCTGGGTCAAATGACGGTGGCGCTCACCGCATCGGCTTTTAGCGTGGCTGAATCCCTGCAAACGCCGGCTGCTCCGCCAGCCGGCGCAACTGCCGCGCCAGCCGCCAGTTCAGCAGTACGCTGGCCACGGTCAGCCCCAATACCAGCCCGAACCAGAAACCGTGTGGCCCCAGCGACTGCCCGAAGAGCAGGGTAAGACCGAGCGTGTATCCCACCGGCAGTGCCACGACCCAGTACGCAAAGAGCGTCATGACCATAGGCCCACGGGTGTCTTGCAGGCCGCGCAGACAGCCGGCGGCGCCAACCTGCAGCGCATCACAGATCTGGTACGCCGCTGCAAACAGCAGCAACTGGCCTGCCAGCAGCCGGACGTCGGCATCGCTGGTGTACAGGCCGGTCAGCGAGTCGCGGGTGAGCACGATGAAGCTAGCCGACAGGCAGGCAAACAGCGTGGTGGCCACAAGGCCCACACGGCGCGTCAGCCGGATGGCCTCGATATCGCGGCGGCCATAAGCCTGGCCGGTGCGAATGGTCATGCAGATCGCCAGGCTGAGCGGGAACATGAACAGCAGTGACGTCACCGACAGTGCAATCTGGTGGCCCGCCACCATCAGCTCACCCAGCGGGCTGATCAGGATGGCGACCACACAAAACACGCTGACCTCAAAAAAGATCGCGATGCCGATGGGCAGGCCAAGGCGGAGAAGGGTGCGCAGCCGGGCCCATTCCGGCCGGCTTTTTTCATGCAGCAAACGCACGCTGGCAAAGTGCCGGGCACTGAGGATATAGCCGAGCAGCAGCAGCGCCATGCTCCACATCACGATGGCGGTGGCCCAGCCACAGCCAGCACCGCCCATTGCGGGCAAGCCGAATTTGCCGTGAATGAAAATGTAGTTGGCCGGAATGTTGATCAGCAGGCCCACCAGGCTGATGACCATGATCACGCCGGGCCGGCCAAGGCCTTCGCAGTAGCAGCGCAAAACGGCAAAGACGGCGACCGCCGGCATCCCCCAGGACACGCCCTCCAGATAGTTGCGCGTGATGGTGCGCAGGTTCTCGGGCACATTCATCCAGCCGAAGACTGGCTCGATATGGCGCAACAGGAAAAACCCGGCGATGCCGAGCAGCAGCGCCAGCCACAGGGCCTGATGGGCGACATGGGGAATTTCAGCCGTGTTTTTTGCACCCACCGCTTCGGCCACCAGCGGTGTGGTGGCCATGAGAATGCCGGAGATCAGCAAAAAGAGCGGGAGCCAAAGACTGGAGCCCATGGCAACACCGGCCAGGTCCAGTGGTGATACCTGACCCGCCATGACCGCATCGACAAACCCGTACGCCGCCTGCGACAACTGGCTGACCAGAATCGGTCCGAGCAACAACAGAAGCTGGCGGAATTCGCCGCGGGCGGCGGGAGAGGGAGTGATGGCGGACAGCAGCATGCGAACCTCGTGACGGGCGCGCATTGTAGCAGCGTCAGTCGCTCTGCCGTGGTGGCAAAGCAGGCAGGTCAGCGCCGTGAGACGCCGAGCCGCCGCGAGTCGCGGTTTCCTTTTTCAGCCGGCGATTCCGGCACATGTCCGGAATCGCCCCATGCGGACTCAATCACTCAAGCGTGACGGATTCGTGAGTTGGCCATCCCTGGCCGGTTTGCTGCTGGCTGAAAAGCATATTTCAGCCGGCTGTCAGGCGACAGATAAAGGCGTGTCCTTGCCCACGGGCGGCCATGAGCGCGCACAGTAGGGGAGTTTTTCAGTCGCCATAAAAAAAGCGCCCCGCGTTAGCGGGGCGCTTTTGAGGTCAGCACCGGGGCAAAGCTTCAGCGATTGCCGAAGCTGTCATCCAGCGGACGACGGGGACGGTCACCAAAGGCGCGGGGCGCGAAGCCTTCACGCGGCTTGCGATCGCCACCGAAATCACGGGCTTTGCGCTCGCCGGCTTGCGGAGCACGCACGGCACGGTCGCCCTGCGGCGCACGTGGCGGGCGGTCGCCATAGCTGCGGGCTTCGCCAAAACCGCCTTCACGGGGCTTGCGGTCGCCAGTGGCACCGGCACCCGCATACGGACGGCGCTCGGCAAAGCCACCTTCACGCGGCTTGCGGTCGCCAAAGTCACGGGGCTTGCGGTCACCCGTGGCACCGGCGCCTGCGCCGGCATACGGACGGCGCTCACCGAAACCACCTTCACGCGGCTTGCGGAAGCCTTCAAACGCTGGACGGTTGCTGTTGTCCAGCGGTTGGCGTTCTTCATTGAAGGGCTCGCGCGCGGCACGGGCGACGTCGGGGCGACGGTTTTCACCGAAGCCTGCAGTGCGCGGGGCGGCAGCACGGTCACCAAAGTCGCGCGGCTTGCGGTCACCGAAGTGACGGGCCGGACGGTCTTCGCGAGCCTGGCGATCCTTGTGGTCCCAACGCGGCTTGTCAGCAAACGCACGACGCGGGCGGTCATTGTCGACACGACGCTTCGGCTCCAGGCCTTCCACCGTCAGCACGGGAATGGTCTGGTTGATGAACTGCTCGATACGGCGGAGCACGCCACGATCGCGCGGGCCCACCAGCGAGCTGGCAATACCGGTGCGGCCGGCACGACCGGTACGGCCGATGCGGTGCACATAATCTTCGGCGTTCTTGGGCAGGTCGTAGTTGATGACGTGGCTGATGCCGGGGACATCAATGCCACGTGCGGCCACATCAGTGGCCACCAGCACTTTGGTGCGGCCACTGCGCAGGCTGGTCAGCGTACGGTTACGGGCCGTCTGCTTCATGTCGCCGTGCAGGGAGTCGACCACGATGCCGAAGCCGGCGAGTTCGTCGGCCAGCGCATCACTGTCGATACGGGTGCTGGTGAAAACGATGGCCTGGTTGACGTCTTCCTGACCCAACATGTTCAGCAGCAACTGCTTCTTGTGGGAAAGGTCGTCGGCGTAATAGGCGCGCTGCTCGATCTGCTCGTGCTTGGCAGTCTGGCCTGAGATGGCGATACGGACCGGGTCGCGCAGCAGGTTGGCGGCGAGCTTGGCCATGCGGTCTTCGACCGTGGCCGAGAACAGCAGGGTCTGGCGCTCGGGCGGGCAGGCGGCGGCAATCTGCTCGACGTCATCGATAAAGCCCATGTCGAGCATGCGGTCGGCTTCGTCCAGTACCAGCATTTCCAGACGCTCGAACACGATACGGCCACGGCTCATGTGGTCGAGCAGGCGGCCGGGTGTGGCCACCATGATGTCGTAAGGGCGCGACAGCAGGCGGTTCTGCGCAGGGAAGGGCATGCCGCCGAGCACACTGACGGTGCGCACGTTCTTGAGTTCAGAGCCGTACTTCTGGGTGGCAGCGGTCACCTGCTGGGCCAGTTCACGAGTCGGGGTGAGCACCAGGACGCGCGGGCCGCGGCCGGTCTTGCGTGGCTCATCCGCCAGCAGCGAAAGCGCCGGCAGCATGAAAGCGGCGGTCTTGCCGGTGCCGGTCTGGGCGGAAACGATCAGGTCCTTGCCTTCGAGCGCGGCCGGAATGGCCTGCTGCTGGACAGGGGTAGGTTCGGTGTAGCCAGCGTCCGCAAGGGCGCGCTGCAGGGATTCGTGCAGGGAAAGTTCAGAAAAAGACAAAATACTGCTCCAGAGCCGGATAGGCCCAGTGGTCGTACGGAATGCAAGCCGGGAAGAGGGGTCAAGGCCCATCAGCGACTGGCGCGAAATCGTCGCCAACCGGAAATCACTGCAAGAGGGGAGTCAGAAAGCAACTCGACTGGCAGGAGGCAGGTCAGGAAACGATGGGAAAGTTCCTGAGAAGCCAGTCGTTCTGTGGGGCTTCAATGGACTTTCAGCAGGAGCCTGACTCTTCCAGAGTCTGTTCCTGCACCCGGACATCCGGGTTGGCAGAGGGCTTCGTGAAGGTTCACAAAAAGCCTTGCGGTAGTGGTGGGCGGTACTGGGATTGAACCAGTGACCCCTGCCGTGTGAAGGCAGTGCTCTCCCGCTGAGCTAACCGCCCGCGCTTCGCCTTGACGAAGGCCGCGTATGTTACTGATTTGCCGTGCAATGGCAAGCCCGATCCGGGGAATTTTCTGGTGCCTGCCCTGGCTGATGCAGAAGCAGGTCTTTGTGTGTTTGCCGACAGACGAACGATTCTGGCGGCTGTACAAGAGACTCTGCGTCATTTTCGTCACCGCATTAATGGCGCTTCATGTGCTCCACAAAGAGTGGACAAGGTCTGTTTTAGAAAAATTTTCCTTTCCGGGTTTGTGGTTGCGCAAAAATCCTCTGGTACAGCACAGGATTACTCTGCAACTGTTTGTTTTTGATGATGTCGATTGAAATGGATGCCGGTTTTTTGAACAAACAAACCGGTTTTTCTGTATTTCGGCGTTGTCAATCTTGCCAGTGTGTGGGGCTTGGCTTGAGGATGTGCGCATGGCTTGAATCAAGTGTGACGTTGTCGGTGGCAATGGAAAATGCCAGACACCGTACTACAGTCAAATCAGGTCAGTGTGTTCGGACGCAAGTCCAGTCTGGAATCAAGGAGAGCATCATGTCGGCAGCACATGTCATGTCGTTTGGCGCCGTCGCTTCGGAAGCCGTTATCGGTCGTTCATTTGTGCTTGGCCTGCCTGATCGGCAGGGGCTTTATCGTGTCGGGTTGGAGCGTAATGTCTGGAAAATTCCCGCTGGTGGTTATGGCACCGGCGATCGTGTGAAAGTTGTTTCCATTGAAGATGATGATTTGCTGGCGGTAGAAAAAGTCACCAGTTGATCGGTTTTGGCGGCCACTTTTTGCCGCGTCATGGCTGGTGACGGCTACGGCAGATTTTCAGGGGCAAATTTTCAGGAAGTAGGCGCCGTATAGCGGCGACCCTTCAAAACAAAGGCCCGGCAATGCCGGGCC
>JAUXNL010000138.1 GCA_030684415.1 Moraxellaceae bacterium
ACCGTTCACGGCTTCCCCGATGCTGCTTTATCGTGCCTTGCGCCACCTCAATCCGTCTCCGTACATGTACTACATGCAAAGCGACGAGCTGACGATTGTGGGTTCCAGCCCGGAAATTCTGGCGCGCATGGAGGACGGCCGCGTCAGCGTGCGTCCGATTGCCGGCACCCGCAAGCGCGGCCAGACGCCGGAAGCAGATGCCGCACTTGAAGCTGAGCTGCTGGCGGACCCGAAAGAAGTGGCCGAGCACCTGATGTTGATTGATCTGGGTCGTAACGATGTCGGTCGTGTGGCGCAGACCGGGCAAGTGCGTGTGACGGAAAAAATGGTGGTCGAGCGCTATTCGCATGTGATGCACATCGTCTCGAATGTGGATGGTGTGCTGAAGCCGGGTATCACGGCGATGGACGTGTTGCGGGCCACCTTGCCGGCCGGCACCTTGTCGGGGGCGCCGAAAGTGCGTGCCATGGAAATCATCGATGAACTCGAGTCGGTGAAGCGCGGCATTTACGGTGGCGCAGTCGGCTATCTGGGCTGGAGCGGCAATATGGATACCGCCATCGCCATTCGCACGGCGGTGATAAAGGATGGCGTGATGCATGTGCAGGCGGGTGCCGGCGTGGTGGCCGACTCCGTGCCCGAATCGGAATGGCAGGAAACCCTGAGCAAAGCGCGTGCGCTCATGCGCGCCGCGGAAGTTGCCACCACTGGACACGCCGGGGATGCGGTTGGAGAAATGCTGCCATGATTCTGATGATTGATAACTACGACAGCTTTACCTACAACATCGTGCAATACCTCGGTGAATTGGGCGAGGACGTGCGTGTCGTGCGCAATGATGAAATAACGCTGGCCGACATCGAGGCGATGGCGCCGGCGAAAATCGTGATTTCCCCCGGTCCTTGCTCGCCGAATGAAGCCGGCATTTCCATGGCGGCCATCGAGCATTTTGCCGGCAAGATTCCGCTGCTGGGCGTGTGTCTGGGGCATCAGAGCATCGGCCAGGTATTTGGCGGAAAAGTGGTGCGTGCGCGCCAAGTCATGCACGGCAAGACCTCGCCGATTCACCACTGCAATGTCGGTGTGTTCAGCGGCCTCAACAATCCGCTGACGGCAACCCGCTATCACTCACTGATCGTCGACAAGGCTACGTTGCCGGACTGCCTCGAAATTACGGCTTGGACGCAGCATGAGGACGGCTCCATGGACGAGATCATGGGGCTGCGCCACAAGACGCTGAAGGTCGAAGGGGTGCAGTTTCACCCGGAGTCGATTCTCACCGAGCAGGGCCACGAACTGCTGAAAAACTTCCTGGAGGGCAAGTGAGCATGGATATCAAGACTGCTCTGTCGCGCGTGGTTGAGCGCATCGACCTCAGCCTGCCGGAAATGCAGGACGTGATGCGCGCGATCATGACCGGTGCCTGCTCCGATGCGCAGATTGCGGCTTTTCTGGTGGGACTGCGCATGAAGGGGGAGTCGCTCGATGAAATCGAGGGCGCCGCGCGCGTCATGCGCGAGCTGATGACGCCGGTGGATATCGGTGAACTCAAACATGTGGTGGACATTGTTGGCACCGGTGGCGATGGCGCCAACCTGTTCAATGTGTCCACGGCCTCGGCCATGGTGATTGCCGCGGCTGGCGGGCATGTGGCCAAGCATGGCAATCGTGCGGTGTCGTCAAGCAGTGGCAGTGCCGATCTGCTGGCCGAAGCCGGGCTTAACCTGGCCATTTCGCCGGAACAGGCCGCACGCTGCATCCGCGAAATTGGTGTCGGCTTCTTGTTCGCCGTGAACCATCATGCGGCCATGCGTCATGCGATTACGGCGCGCAAGGAAGTCGGCTTGCGCACCCTGTTCAATATTCTGGGGCCGCTCACCAATCCGGCCGGTGTCCGGCGGCAGGTGGTTGGCGTGTTCAATGGCCGCCTTTGCCGGCCACTGGCTGAGGTGTTGCAGCGTCTTGGCAGTGAGCATGTACTGGTTGTGCATGCCAAAGACGGGCTGGACGAATTCAGTCTGGCGACGGCAACGCATGTGGCGGAGCTTAAGAACGGAGAAATTCGTGAGTACGACCTCCTGCCTGAAGATGTCGGCCTGAAAAGTCAAAGCCTGGTGGGGCTCACGGTAGGCAGTGCGGCAGAATCGCTGGCACTGATCCGTGATGCACTCGGCAAGCGTCAGGGTGAGCATGCCGACAAGGCGGCCGACACGCTGGCGCTGAATGCCGGTGCCGGCATTTATGTGGCGGGCCTGACGCAGACCTTGCAGCAGGGCGTGGCGCTGGCCCATGACGTGATCTGGTCCGGTCAGGCGCTGGAGAAATTCGACAACCTGCGTGATTTCACGCGTGCAATTGCCAGTGTTTGATATCAGCAGTGTCGTGACAGATTGGTAGGTGCGGATTTGTCCGCACAAACCTCGTTGATGTGCGGATAAATCCGCACCTACAGGAATGACCGATGGCCGTACCCACCATTCTCCAGAAAATCCTTGATCGCAAACTCGAGGAAGTCGTGCGTGAAAAGAAGCGCAAGAGCTTTCTTGATCAGGAAGCGCTGGCACGTCATGCCGATCCGGTGCGCGGCTTCCAGCAGGCCATCGAGAACAAGATTGCCAGTGGTGCAGCGGGGGTCATTGCCGAGATCAAGAAGGCGTCGCCCAGTCAGG
>JAUXNL010000147.1 GCA_030684415.1 Moraxellaceae bacterium
GTTGAGGGTCAGGTTGAAGTAGTCAAGCGTACCGACACCACCGTTGTTGGAGCGTGCAGCGGTACCGCCTTGCAGGCTGTAAGTGGCTGAGCCTCCGGTGAAGCTGGGCGTCTGCGACAGACCAACAATGTAAGGTGCAAACTCGGTGGAGCCCAATCCGACGCCACTTTCAAGGTTCAGCATGTTCCCGACGGAGGGCACCCCATCGCTGAACTCACCCCAGCTCAAGGACCCCACTGTGGTAACACCGCTGGGTGTCAGAGTGCCAATATCGAAATGAACGGAGAAGCCCTCGTTATCCGTCAAGGCGGTCAACAGGGTACCGAAAGTCCCGCTGGTGCGGCTGTCCTGATCAAAAACAGCAAATACATTCCTTGGTTGCGAGCAGAAGCTTCCGTTGCAAGCCAGCACCGTATAGTTGTAGTCCGTGCTGTTCGGCAGCGAGAACCCGTGGCCATCTTTGCCCAACACGGCGGCGCCCTTGATGACGCCTTCGCTGGCGCCACTAATGGCGTAGCCCACGCCAATCTGGTTGTTCAGCTCCCCAGAGAAGAAGCCTCCAATAGTGGTGGAGCAGCTTGCACCAGAGCCTGAGCAGCTACCGCCAGTGGTATCCAGGGTCGCATTGAACACGTTGCCACCGGGAGTCGGGCCAGCCATGAGGTCGCTGCCGAAGGCGTTGTACACATTGCCACCAGCCATGGTCACTTGCAGATCAGCCGCCAACGTCCAGTCGCTGAAGTTGATGCTCAGGTTGAAATGATTCAGCACGCCGGTACTGGCCACACTGCCGTTGTAGCCATACGCCAGGCTGCCCGTTTGCAAGCTGTAGACGGCGGTGCCGCTCTGGTAGCTGCTGATCAGCGGGCTGCCATAGGCATAGGGCAGGAACTGGTCAGTGCCGAGCGACACCGTGGTGCTGTAGTTGTCGAAGAGGCTGTTCAGTGCGCTCTCGCCATTGCTGAACACGCCCCAGTAGACGGAGCCCTGGCCATCGCTGGCGGTCGAATGCAATGTGCCGGCGCCAAACACCGGGATGGGCGGGTTTCCGGTTCCGCTCAAGGCGCTCAGTAGCGCGCCATTCTGGAACACGCCTTGTATCCGGGTGGCGCCACTGCTGATGCCGGGCGATGCGATAAAGGCCGGAATAGGGTCGGGCAGCGCCGGGTCTGCGGTGTAGCCGGTATGGCCGAGCACGGCAACGCCGCTGATATGGCCGTCGTTGGTGCCGTAAATGTTGTAGGCGGCGCCGATGGCGGCTTCCGTGCTCGTCGCGTTGGTGAAGAAGCCGCTGATATTGGTAGAGCAGCCGGAGCTACCACCCGTGCAGTTGCCGCCCGTGGTGTTGGGCAGATACAGGCTGAAGATGTCGCTGCTGTTGCCGGCCGGGCTGATGCCCGTGCCGCTGGCGGTATAGGTGTTGCTGCCAATGCTCACCGAGAGGTCGGCATCCATTAACCAACTGGTGAAGTTGACGGTCAGGTTGAGGCTGTTGAGCGTGCCTCTGCTGGTGCTTTGGCCGGAGGTGGCATAGGCATCGCTCTTGCCGGTCAGGGCATAAGTGGCGGTGCCGGTGGTATAGAGGTTGCTGACGACATCGGGGCTATAGATGTAGGGCAGGTACTGGGTGGCCGAGAGGGTGACGGCCCCTTCGCCGAACAGGGAGTTCTTGGCGCTGGCACCATTGGTGAAGGCGCCCCAGTAGAAGCCGCCCTTGCTGCCCTTGTCCACGGTTTTGAGTGTGCCGGCATCAAACAGTTCCACGCCGTCTTGCGTGGCAGTCACCAAGCCGTTATCTAGCGTTTGCCCGTCCACTGCGCGAGGCAGAAAGAGGTTGGGCGAGGCCACGGTCATTGCTGTGGGGGCAGAAGGGGTCACTTGTTCGAATCCTGGGGGCGTCACGCCGGGATTGTTGGCCAGGAACTGGTTCAGCAGGTCACCCTCAGTCACCCCGTCGTTTTCTTGCTGGCCTTCGTTGGCCGCTGTGTTCTCTCCGTCACCGTCGCCATTCACGCCGGTGGCGCCGAGATCGGCCTGCTCATCCGTCAGCCCGGGCTTTGAATTTTCATCGGCTACAAAAATGTTCTGGCCACTGCCCGCCGTGGTGTCGCCGGAGCGGTTGCCGACATTCACGAAGCCCGAGCCCACGCTCACCAACAGGCCGCCGTTGCGCATGATGCGGGCGCGGTAGCCGGTGCCACGGATACCGATGGTGGCCACCGGCGTACGGACCTTGTAGCTCTGTTTGTTCACCTTGCCGATGCTGCCGGTAATCGTCCGCATGCCGCCCTGGAGCAGGCTGAAGAACAGCGAGCTCTCTTCGGGCTTGCGGTTGGCATAGAGGTATTCGTCTACGCCGAAGATGGTGCCCGGCTGCAGGGAGACGAAGCCGCCATCGGTCAGGCGGATCTGCAGGCGGCCAGCATTGGTGCGCAGCTTGTCGCCGGTGCTGATGATGTCGCCACGTTTGAGGTTGCGCGTGCTGCCGTCAGTGCCGGTGGCGGTCACATCGCCGGTGACATAGCTGACGCGGCCAGCGGTTTCGGCCACGGCATGGCCCGAGAGCAGGCCGGCGATGGAGGCGGCCAGCAGGCCTTTGCCACTGAGAACAGGTTTGAAATGGCGCATGGTTCGTACTCCCTTAGAACTCGTAGCGGATGTCGAGACTGAACTGGTGGCGATCAAATTCGCTCAGGACCACGTTGGAGTCGTTGACAGTGTAGGTATAGACCGGGCGCAGGCTGACCTGACGGTCGATGGCGTAAATCAGGCCGAGGCTGAGGTCGATCTGCTTGTCTTCGCGAGCCTCGATAAAGACGGGCTGAGGGCCACCGGCCTCACGAGTTTCGTAATTAAGACTGCCCGTCAGGCGTAGTTGCTTGGCGATGGTGAGGCTGCCACCGGCGCGCAGACCGACAGAGTCGGTATCGAGCTGCGGCTTGCTGCTGTCGTCCGAGGTTTCCTGGCTGGCATTCAGGCCGACATAAAAAGCCGGTGCCGAGGCCAAGCCGGGGAAGGCGCGGGAATAGCCGACACCGACCGTATTGCGTTCGGCATTCGGGGTGGTGACGCGGTAATCCAGCGCGTTGTGCAGCAGGTAGACCGAGAAGGCGGCGCTGTCATCCACGGCGAACTGGTACTGGCCGTAGACGCCAGTGCTGTCACGGTAGTCTTCGCTGTCGAGCACATACTTCTGGCCTTGCAGCTTGACCAGCAGGCTGTTATGGCCAGCACGCCACGCCAGCCCAAAACCGGCATCCCCGGTCACATAATTGAATTGTGAGACTTCGTTGTTGCCGCGGCCACCGACAGTGGCGTCAGCCACCACGCTGAGTGCCGGGCTCAGGCCGAACTCGGCGCGCACACCGGCCTCGCCTTTATAGAAGCTGTCATCGGCGGCTTGGGAGGGCTTGAAGGGGAGGCCTGCAAAAGGACCAGTAGGAAACACCACCTGGCTGGCATCCGTGGCGGAGTTCACGTTGCTGTCCGCTCCAAGGCCGACTTGCACCCAACTGTTGATGCGGCGCTTTTCGCGGGTTTCACGCTGGCTGACGGCACCGAGGTATTGGCTCACCATGGCTTGCACTTCGACGGGTGGCTCGGTGCCCTTGATGGTTTCGAGCTCGGTGCGCGCACTTTGGGTTTCGCCAAGCGCCAAGTGGGTGCGAGCCATCTGCACGCGGCAGGGGCCGTCTTTCGGATTGGTGGCCAGGCAGCGCTCGAACGCGAAGGCCGCTTCACTGGTGCGGCCGCTTTCCAGCGCGGCACGGCCCAGCAGGTAGTCGAATTTCGGGTTGCCGCCCAACTCGTCTTCTTGTGCAGACAGCAGGTTCCAGGCCGAGTTGGCTTGGCGCTGGTTCAGCAGCCGCTCACCTTTTTGCAGCAGGGCGTCGTCAGCAGCAGAAGCGTTGGCCTCGGCAATGGCGCTGTCGGCGAGTGCGTTACCCGCCATGGAGCATGTGGCGATCACGAGGGCGAGACGGGAAAGGCGGGGCAATGCACGAGGCAACATGATTCGGATCCCTGAAAACATGGACGAAGCGGGGTTAAGGAACAAAAAAGCGACAAACTCGCCCGATTCTAGACCTCGACACCGTTATCGGCTATCCCCGGTATGGGGTGGCGTGTGCTTTTCGTCTGAGGGTGAGTGGTTATAATGCCGGCCTTTCCGACCATGGAGTCATGCCGTGTCCGCTCGTGAAGCCATCATTATTGAAGCTGTTCGCTCCCCCATTGGCCGCGGCCATGCTGAAAAGGGCGCGTTGCGCGCCTGGCAGCCCGTCAACCTCTACAGCCATGTCATCAATGCTGTGCTGGCCCGCACCGGGATTGCGCCAACGAAGGTGCAGGAACTGATTACCGGTTGCGTGACGGTGCGTGGCGAGCAGGGCAACAACGTCTCCCGTTTGGCGGGGCTGTTGTCCGGCCTGCCCATCACCACCAACGCCTTTACCGTGCAGCGTGCTTGTGGCTCCTCGCAGGAGGCCGTGCACCTGGCGGCGCTGAAAGTGCTGGCGGGTGATGCTGACTATGTACTGGCCGGCGGCGTGGAGAGCATGGGCCGGGTGCCAATGTTCTCCGACATTGGCCATTTCTCGAACGTCAACGAAGACCTCAAGGCCAAGTACGAGATCATCCATCAGGGTGAGTCGGCCGAGCGCTTGTGTGAAATCCATGGCCTGACGCAGGCCGACCTCGACGCCTTTGCTGTGGAATCGCACCGTCGCGCGTGGGCGGCGCAGTCGGCCGGTCTGTTCCAGAGCCAGATGGCGGCGCTCGACGGGCTGGATGCGGCGGGCAACCCGCAGCGCATCGACTACGACGAAGGCATCCGCGAGAGCGTGAGTGCCGACAAGATGGCGACGCTGCCGCGCCCGTTCCGGCCAGAAACCGGGCTGATTTCCGCCGGCAATGCCTCGTCGATTGCCGATGGCGCTGGTGTGCTGCTGGTCGCCGACCGCGCCACGGCCGAGCGTGACGGCTTCCGGCCACGTGCGCGCATCCTCGCCCGCGTTTGTGCCGCGGGCGATCCCACGCTGGCGTTGATGGAGGTGATTCCGGCCACCGTTCAGGCCGTACAGCGCGCCGGCCTTAGCCTGGACGACATCGACCTGTTCGAGATCAACGAAGCGTTTGCGCCAGTGCCGCTGATCTGGATGCGTGAGCTTGGCGTTTCGGCAGACAAAGTGAATGTGAACGGTGGCGCCATTGCACACGGCCACCCACTGGGAGCGACGGGCGCCATTCTCATGGGCAAGCTGCTGGCGGAAATGGAGCGCCGTGGCGCGCGCTACGGCTTGCAGACCATGTGTATTGCCCAGGGCATGGCCACGGCAACGGTCATCGAGCGGCTGTAATTTTTTAGGTCCCGATGCCGCCGCCCAAAGCCCGTCTTCATGACGGGCTTTTTGTTGCGCGCGCCCGTGGTGGGTGACAGCGCGCGGCGTCATTCAAAGCTACCGACAACAGGGGTGCTGACAAGAAATCCCTGCCTGTCGTGCCACTTGAGGCCGCATCAAAGAAAATTTGCAGGTCCTTAGCCGCTTTCTGGAAGACGCCCATCTCGGGCTTTTCAGCCCACGATTCCGGCCTATGTCCGGAATTGTTCCACGCTGAATCGATCACTTGGGCGTGATGGCTTCGCGTCCCGGCCATTCCCTGGCCGGGAAGCCGCTGGCTGAAAAACATTTTTTTCAGCCAGCGGTTAACCCTTTTGCTGGCAGAGGGCGTTTTACCGGAGACACCTGCCCGGAGAACTGCCATGTCACTGTACGATCTTTCTCATTCGCTGCCCCATTCTCAGCCGCAGCCTCAGCCTCAGTCCCATCGCTCTTTTCATCGCCAACCCCGTCTTTCGTTGCTGATGGTCGCCATGCTGGCGCTACTGGCCGCGTGCAACAGTCAGCCGCCAGAGGCGCCGACAACCGGTGCTGCCGTGTCACCGCCGGCGCCACCTGTGCAAGAGCAGGCGCGTGCCCGCGCTGAAAGTGATGCGGCAGCATCGCGCGATCAGTACCACGGTATTTCTGCCTTGATGTCGGAAGAGGTCATGGCTGCTGCACCGGCAGCCGCGCACAAATCCATGCTGCACAAGCGCGAAGTGGGCAGAGTGATGACGTCCATGCCGGCATCCGCACCCGCCGCGTTGCGGCCAGGGGATCACGCCTTGCAGCCCGTGACCGACCGCGAAAAATACCAGACGCTGGACAGTAATCCCGTCAAGCTCGCCGCCATCGATCCGGTGTCCACTTTCAGTCTCGATGTTGATACCGGCAGCTACAGCAATGTCCGGCGTTTCTTGTCGCAAGGGCGTCTGCCGCCGCGCGATGCCGTGCGGGTAGAAGAGCTGCTGAATTATTTTGCATTCGACTATCCCGCACCGGATAACCGCCATCCCTTTGCCGTGAGCACCGAACTTGCCGCGTCGCCCTGGCATCCGGATCGTCTGTTGCTGCGTGTCGGCGTGAAGGCGGTAGAAGTGAAGGCGGCGGCCATGCCGCCTGCCAATCTTGTGTTTCTTGTGGATGTGTCCGGCTCCATGTTCAGTCCGGACAAACTGCCCTTGGTCAAGGCCACGCTGCTGCAGTTGGTGAATGAACTGCGTGCACAAGACCGGGTGTCACTCGTGGTCTACGCGGGGCGCACGGCGGTGGAACTGCCGCCAACCTCCGGCACGGAAAAAGAAAAAATCCGCGCAGCGATTGCACGCCTGGAAGCCGGGGGCGCTACGGCGGGCGAAGCGGCGATTTCGTTGGCCTATCAACAAGCGCGGGCATCGTTCATCAATGGCGGCATCAACCGTATCCTGCTGGCCACTGATGGCGATTTCAATGTCGGTGTCAACGATATCCGCCAGCTCAAAGACATGGTGGCGCGCGAACGTGAAAGCGGTGTCACACTTACTACACTCGGTTTTGGCCAAGGCAATTATCAAGAAGCGCTGATGGAGCAGATTGCCAACATCGGCAACGGCAATTACAGCTATATCGACTCACTGGAAGAAGGCCGAAAAGTATTGGTGGACGAGCTGTCCTCCACCTTCAATACCGTGGCGCAAGATGTGAAGCTGCAAATGGAGTTCAATTCGGCAGTGGTGAAAGAATGGCGCTTGGTCGGCTACGAAAACCGCGTGCTGCGTGAAGAAGATTTCCGTAACGACAAAGTGGATGCTGGCGATGTCGGCGCAGGAAAAAGCGTGACCGCGCTCTATGAGCTGACGCCCGTGGGCAAGCCCGGCCTGCATGCCGAGCGCCGTTATGCACAAGCGCCGGCCGACGTGAGTCGCGGCAATGAAATCGGATTTTTGCGGATGCGTTACAAGCAGCCCGGCGCCAGCAAAGCACAGGAATTCGACCGCATCATCAGCCTGCGCGATCTTAAAGCCGTGCCCAGTGATGACTTCCGCTTTGCGGCAGCGGTAGCCGGTTTCGGCCAGTTGTTGCGCGGTGGCGACTACCTGCAAGACTTCGGTTATGCCGATGTGAAAAAAATGGCCGAAAGCGCGCGAGGTCGTGATGCTGGTGGCTACCGCCAGGCCTTTGTCCGGCTGGTGGATATTGCGGCAGGGCTGACACCCAAAACACCCGCCGTAGGCGAGCAGGCGTCGCGCTAGCCGCTTGCTGAAAATGTTTTCAGCAAGCGGCTTCCC
>JAUXNL010000158.1 GCA_030684415.1 Moraxellaceae bacterium
AAGCCCGGATGGGCGTTTTTTCAGCAAGCTGCCCATAGAAGGCCGAGGGAGACAAAATGAACCCGTCTGTTTTTTTGACACTGCTGCTCTTGTTGGCATCGCCAGTGTTGGCGGCTGATGGTCCCGCGCTTTACAAAGAGTATTGTGCCCGCTGCCATGGCGACAGCGGACGTGCCAACAACTGGCGCGGCTACCTGTATTTCGCGCGCAACTTCAGTGACGGTGACTGGCAGCGTGCGCGGAGTGATACGCAACTGCTCGACAGTATCAACAAGGGCCCGCGCATCATGCCGGCCTATGCGAACCAACTGACAGAGACAGAAAAAGAGGCGCTCATTGCCGTCATGCGGAGCTTTGGTCCCCGCACGACGCCGCCATGAGCGCATCGTTCCGAGCTGGCTCAGTTCCGTGGCAGGCCAAGGCGCAGCCAAAGCGCTAGTGTTGGTTCAGTCTGGTTCATGGTGTAGAAGTGCAGGCCCGGGGCGCCGCCTGCCAGCAGTTGCTCGCAAAGCTGGGTGATCACGTCTTCCCCGAACTTCTGGATGCTGGCAGTGTCGTCACCGTAACTGGCGGCCTGCTTGCGGATCCAGCGCGGAATTTCCGCGCCGCAGGCATCGGAGAAGCGCACGAGATTGGCGAAATTCGTGATCGGCATGATGCCGGGAATGACCGGGATGCTGACGCCCTTCTTCTGCACGGCTTCCACAAAATGGAAATAGCTGTCGGCGTTGAAGAAGTACTGCGTGATGGCGGAGTTTGCGCCCTGCTGCACCTTGTGCACGAAATGTCCGATGTCGGTTGCCAGATTGGCCGCCTGCGGATGGCATTCCGGGTACGCCGCCACTTCGATATGGAAATGATCGCCGTGCTGTTCGCGAATAAAACGCACGAGGTCGGCGGCATAGGCCAGCTCGCCGTGGCTGGCGCCCATGCCGGAAGGCAAGTCGCCGCGCAGCGCAACAATGTGACGAATGCCATTGGCTTTGTAGGTTTCCAGCAATTCAGCCAGTTCGGCCTTGCTGTCACCGACACAAGAAAGATGCGGCGCGGCAGGGCGGCCGGAGTGCTTCTGGATTTCCAGCACGGTGCCGAGTGAGCGATCTCGTGTGGAGCCGCCGGCGCCATAGGTGACCGAAAAATATTCGGGTTTGAGCGCCGCCAGTGTTTGGGTGACGTCGCGCAGTTTTACCGCACCCGCGTCGGTCTTGGGCGGGAAAAACTCGAATGAAAAATGTTTGCTCATGCTGTTGCTCTCGCTGTCCCTTCTCCCTCCGGGAGAAGGTGCCCGAAGGGCGGATGAGGGGCGGCTCAGGATTGCCCCGGCCCTCACCCCGGCCCTCTCCCTGAGGGAGAGGGGGTTTTTATCAGTACTTGTAAGCGTCCGGCTTGAACGGGCCTTCCACTTTCACGCCGATGTAATCCGCTTGCGACGGTGTCAGTTGCGTGATCACGCCGCCAAAACCGGCCACCATCGCGGCCGCCACTTCTTCGTCCAGTTTTTTCGGCAGAACTTCCACTTTCAGCATGCGCTCCTGCACGGCCGGTGAGTGTTCAGCGAATTTCTGCTCGAACAAATACATCTGTGCCAGCACCTGATTGGCGAAAGAGCCATCCATGATGCGTGATGGGTGGCCAGTGGCGTTGCCAAGGTTCACGAGTCGACCTTCCGACAACAGAATCAGGTAGTTGGGGTCGGACGGATTTACATCGCTGCCCGGGCTTGTGCGATAAATCTTGTGCACCTGTGGCTTCACTTCTTCCCAGTGCCAGTTGTTGCGCATCCAGGCGGTATCGATTTCGGTATCGAAGTGACCGATGTTGCAAACCACCGCGCCGCTCTTGAGGGCACGCAGCATCGCCGCGTCACACACATTCGTATTGCCGGTGGTGGTGACGATAAGATCGGTTTCGCCGAGCAGGCGCTGGTCGATATCTTCAAAACGGCCGGTGTTGATGCCGTTGCGATAGGCCGACACGACCTCATAGCCGTCCATGCAGGCCTGCATGGCGCAGATCGGATCGATTTCCTGCACACGCACGATCATGCCTTCCTGACGCAATGACTGCGCAGAGCCTTTGCCCACATCGCCATAACCGATCACCAGCGCGCGACGGCCGGCCATCAGCATGTCCACGCCGCGCTTGATGGCGTCGTTCAGTGAGTGACGGCAGCCATACTTGTTGTCGTTCTTGGATTTGGTGACGGAATCATTCACGTTGATGGCCGGGACTTTCAGTTCGCCCTTGGCCAGCATTTCCAGCAGGCGGTGCACGCCGGTGGTGGTTTCTTCGGTAATGCCGTGAATGGTGTTCAGCATTTCCGGGTATTTGCGATGCACGACGAGGGTCAGGTCGCCGCCGTCGTCGAGAATCATGTTGGCATCCCAGGGCTTGTCGCCGCTGAGAATCGTTTTCTCCAGGCACCACTCGTATTCTGCTTCGGTTTCGCCCTTCCAGGCGAAGACCGGAATACCGGCAGCGGCAATGGCGGCGGCGGCATGATCCTGCGTCGAGAAAATGTTGCAGGAGGACCAGCGCACTTCCGCGCCCAGTTCCACCAGCGTTTCGATGAGTACGGCGGTCTGGATGGTCATGTGGATGCAGCCCATGATCTTCGCGCCTTTGAGCGGCTTGCTGGCGGCGTATTTACGACGCAGCCCCATGAGCGCGGGCATTTCGGTTTCGGCAAGAATGATTTCCTTGCGGCCATATTCGGCCAGGGTGATGTCGGCCACCTTGTAATCGGTGAAGGTATTCAGATCGACAGTCTGGAAAGCAGTCATGGCGTCATTCTCCGTTGAGAGATCAGAAAAATGACGCGGCAGGGAGGTCGTACAGAGGCTCGCCAACCGCATCAGGGTTTAGCGAGCGCGGTTGCAGCCGGTTGCGCAGGACGTGCCGCAAAACCGGGGACCCGAGCCTGGCGGATGGGGAATCCGTCGCAGCGCTCCTCGGGCAGGCGGGCATTCTAACCACGAAGCCCTGCGGCTGTCAGGTGGGGCATGATGCCGGTCATCCCGTTTGCCGGCCGCAGGAGCTAGACTGCAAGGCCGGGACATTTTTTTTCACCACGCATGGAGTTCGACATGCCGCGCAAGATTACCGAAGACAAGCTCAATGCACTCAAGGCGCACCTGCATCAGGAACAGCACCATCTGGACGCCGGCCAGCGCGATTTGCTGCATGCCGAGGTTACCGGGTTGGAGCAGCGTCTGGCAGAGTTGCAGCCGTTGGATACCGAGGCCCTGCAGGATCAGTTGTGGCAGTGGGAGGCACGGGTAGAAGCCGAGCATCCGCTGCTGGCCTCGGTGGTGCGCGATGTGCTGCAGAAGCTGTCGGCCATGGGGATATGACGGCCTGGCGTTGAGCTGGTGGTTGGGGGAAAGACCTGCCTCAAAGATCGGCCCCAAAGACTGACTGCAAAGACCTACCGCAAAAGCCGGTCGGAGAATCCTTGATGAGCCCCATTGCGTGGGCGACTTGGCTCATCAGGCGCCAGTGTTGAGGCGGTGCATCTTGCCGCATGAAAAAGCCCGGGAAATCCGGGCTTTTTCATGCATGAGGAAATTGGCGAGCTGGCGAGTGCTTCAGCGCCGGCGGGCCTCATCCGGCCGCGCCAGCAGCATCAGCGTCACGCCGACCGCGAGCCCGGCCGCGATCAGGCCTTGGTTGCCGGTCACCATGCCCAGTGTGGCACCAAGAATGACCGGCGCATCGGCCACCGCCCAACACAGCAAGTAGGCCGTCATCAGCCGTTGCGGCGGCACATTGCCACGCGCCTGCTCCGCTTCAGTTTCGCGCAGGCGGCGGAGCAGGAGCAGCGCCGGCAGCAGCGGAGCGGCAATGGCCACCCACCACAGAGGATGCGCCGGCAGCATGGCCATGCCGCCCTCCAGCGACAGGGCATACATCAGCCCTGCCATCATGAAGGCGCCGCCCAGAATGCCCGCCCACACCAGACGAATCTGGCCGAGTATCCGCGCTGCGTTTTCTTCGGGCGTCATCATGGCTTACGTCAGCCCGGCAGCGGCGCGCAGGGCCTCCGCCTTGTCCGTGCGTTCCCAGGTGAACGCTGTGGCCTTGTGCGACTTTTTCACGATCTGGCCGGCTTCGCGATCCTCGAACAGGTACTCGCGTTCGTAAGGGGCGCGCCCGAAGTGGCCATAGCTGGCCGTCGGACCGTAAACCGGGTGCAGCAGGTCGAGCTGCTTCACGAGGCCATAAGGGCGCAGCTCGAAGTGGTCGCGGATGAGCTGGATGAGCTTCGCATCGCTGACGCGGCCGGTGCCGAAGGTGTTGACGGAAATCGACGTCGGCTGCGCCACCCCGATGGCGTAGGACACCTGGATTTCGCAGCGGTCGGCCAGGCCGGCGGCGACGATGTTCTTCGCCACATAGCGGCCGGCATAGGCGGCAGAGCGGTCGACCTTGGACGGGTCTTTGCCGGAGAACGCTCCGCCGCCATGGCGGGCCATGCCGCCGTAGCTGTCCACGATGATCTTGCGGCCAGTGAGGCCGCAGTCGCCCATCGGGCCGCCGATTTCAAAGCGGCCGGTCGGGTTGATGAAGTACTTGGTGTCCTTCGTCAGCCATTCGGCGGGCAGCACTTTCTGGATGATCTCTTCCATCACGCCGGCTTCGACGTCGGCATTGCTTACGTCGCGGCTGTGCTGGGTGGAGAGCACCACGGCATCGACCGCCACCGGCTTGCCGTTTTCGTAGCGGAAGGTGAACTGTGATTTGGCGTCCGGCCGCAGCCAGGGCAGAAGGCCGGATTTGCGCGCCTCGGCCTGACGCTCCACCAGACGATGCGAATAGAGGATGGGGGCGGGCATCAGCGAGGCGGTTTCGTTGGTGGCGTAGCCGAACATCAGGCCTGGGTCGCCCGCACCCTGGTCTTCCGGCTTGGCGCGGTCGACGCCCTGGTTGATGTCGGGCGACTGCTGGCCGATGAGGTTGAGCACGCCGCAGGTCTTGCCGTCGAAGCAGACGTCGGAGGAGTCGTAGCCGATATCGAGGATGACCTGACGGATGATCTTTTCGTAGTCAATGGTGGCGGTGGTGGTGATTTCGCCGGCGACAATGGCGACACCGGTTTTCACCAGGGTTTCACAGGCAACGCGGGCATAAGGGTCGCGCACGATGATGGCGTCGAGAATGGCATCGGAAATCTGGTCGGCCATCTTGTCCGGGTGCCCTTCGGACACGGACTCGGAGGTAAAAACGGAATACTCGGACATGGTTAATGTCTCCTTTGGGTGAGCCGCCGGGGAATCCGGGGATCGTCCCGCACGGCCGAAGGAGCCAAAGCCGGGGGAGTGAGCGGCCGATGATAGCCGTATGGCGCGTGATTTATAAGCGGACAGCGCGGCGGTGCCGCCAAGCGCCAGCCAGCAGGGCGAGAGCCAGTAAAAGGGCGGGTGAGAGGCTGCCGCCGGAACTGGCGCTCGCCACGGCCGTGCTATTGGCCACCAGCGTCACGACCTGCTCTGGGCTTCTGCCCATATCATCATGCAGGTGGAAGCGGATCGGGTGCTCACCCACGGAGGTCGCCAACCAGGTCAGATGGCCACTGCGGCTGAGGCTGGCGCCCGTCGGCAGGCTGCCACTCACCGGCACAAAGCGGATGGCATCGCCGTTGGCGTCGCTCGCGGTCAGCAAGATGTTGAACGCCGCATAGGGCTGCTCGTAACGCACGGGGCTGGTCAGCACCGGTAGATGGTTGGCGGCGAGAGCGGCCTCAGCGGCCGTGACGGCGTTGCCGACATCCAGCAAGCCGCTGCCACACTGGTTGCCACTGCCGGCCGTGCCCAGCGTGCACCAGCTACCCGCAGGGTGTGGGCGTACCGTGCTCGTCAGGAGATGCCGCAGACGGGCCGGCGTTGCGTATGGCAGCAGTCCCCGCAGGAGCGCAATGGCGCCCGCCACATGCGGAGTGGCGGCACTGGTGCCGCTGATATCGGTTTCGCTGTCCTGGTCGGCAGTGGTGGTGCCGGTGTTGCTGAGCGTGCGGATGAAAAGGCTACTGCCGGTACTGAAGCCATCCGTGTCGGTGCCGAAGTCGCCGCCGGGGGCGCTGATGGCGACGCCGTTGCCGACATTCGCGTAAATGGCCGAGAGGCCGTCCGCGTTATGCGCCGTTACAGCGATGACATTCTCACATCTGGCGGGGGTGTTGACCTTGCGGGCGAATTCATTGCCGGTGGCAGCAACGATGATGACACCACGTTCAGTGATCCGGCTGATGGCATCGCTATAGAAAGGGCCGCACTCGCTGCTGCTGCCCAGACTCAGGTTCAGCACATGCGCGGGGTTCGGGTTGGTGGGCGCGCCGCTGACGGGCAGGCCGGCGGCCCAGAGCATGCCGTCGATGATGTCCGAGTCGAAGCCGCCGCATTTGCCGAGCACGCGCACGGGGAGGACGCTGGCGCCCCAGTTCACGCCCGCCATCCACAGGCTGTTGTTGCCACTGGCGGCCGCAATGCCCGCCACCTGCGTGCCATGCCAACTGCTGTCGGCTTCGATTTCACCACTGCAGAGGGACGGCTCTGCGGCAAGGTCGCCCGCCGTGAGCCAGTCTCCCGGGTCAGTGGGATCGTTGTCGCGGCCGCCTCCATCGTTGGCAATAAAGGTTGTGCTGATGAAGTCATAGCCGGGCAGTACACGGCCGGCTAGGTCGGCATGGGGCACCAGACCAGTGTCCAGTATGGCGATGACGGTGCCGACAAGGCCGGTGCTGATGGCCCAGGCGGCCGGCAGGTTGGCGCCGCCCTGTACTGTTTCTCCGGAAACAACGCTGCCGGGGGCAGTCATGCTCCATTGTTCGGGCCAGGCCGGATCGTTGGTAGCAGGGATGATGACGGGGCCGATTCCCCCGCCGCCGCCAATCCCGATACTGAGGCCGTCACTGCGCCGCCGCCGGTAATCCGGTGCCGCCGCTTCCACCAAGCCGGATGCGCTCAGACGCTGGGCAATTTGCTCGGCCTCGCGGGTGCTGACCGGCTGCTCCAGACGGAGCACGCTGGTATTGCCATCCATCCGCCGGCGCAGATGCAGTCGCCGCCCGGCGGCACGCGAAAGCTGGTCGGCCACCGCCGGGGTAACAAGGGCGACGCCGGCGGGTGATGCCGGCGCCGGCGCCAGCCGGATCATCAATTGATCCGTCATGAGCGGCGCTGTGGCCGCACTGCCTTTGCTGATGCTGCTGGCCTGCGCCATGCCGCAGGCGGTGGATATGAATAACAGTAGGGAGAGACGGGAAGTGACGGAAGGCATGCCATGTCCTTGTGCGGCCTTGAGGTCGGGCGATTCTAGGCGGTGCCCTCCCGGCTGGCGATAGGGGAAGCCCGCAACCTTGGGTTAACTCACCAGGGATGGCCGGGTCGCGAATCCATCACTCTTGAGTGATGGATTCAGCGTGAAGCGATTCCGGACATGTGCCGGAATCGCGCGTTGAAAAAGCCCGGGATGGGCGTTCTTCAGCAAGCGGCTAATAGTTGAGCTCCGCCCTGTATTGCGGCGCAAAGCGGTCCGAAGCCTGCCCACCGCATTGGATGGTTGGAACAGGCCATCGCCGATATGCCCCTGAGCGTTGGCGTAACACTCGACCACACGCATCGCCAACGTCAATGGGTGCGGTTGGCGGGCTGAAGAGGCGGCCGCAGGCCAATTTGCTGCCCCCCTGCGAAACAGGGAGAATACGCGCTCTTTTTTCCGCACCCCGGCAGTCTTGCCGGGGTCGCCAGCCCCGGAGCGTTTCATGCCTGCCGCCGCCCTCCCTGATCGCCGCCTTGCCAATGCCATCCGCGCCCTTGCCATGGACGCTGTGCAGAAGGCGAATTCCGGCCACCCCGGTGCGCCCATGGGCATGGCCGATATCGCCGAAGTGCTGTGGCGCGGCCCTTTCCGCCACAACCCGAAAAATCCGGGCTGGGAAAACCGCGACCGCTTCGTGCTCTCCAACGGCCACGGCTCCATGCTCCAGTACGCGCTCCTGCATCTCACCGGCTACGAAGTCTCCATCGATGACCTGAAAAATTTCCGCCAGTTGCACAGCAAGACGCCCGGCCACCCTGAGCTGGGCTACACCCCCGGCGTTGAAACCACCACAGGCCCGCTGGGTCAGGGCATCGCCAACGCCGTCGGCATGGCCATCGCCGAAAAAACGTTGGCGGCACAATTCAACCGCGACGGCTTCCCCGTTGTTGATCACCACACCTACACGTTTCTCGGCGACGGTTGCCTGATGGAGGGCATTTCACACGAAGTCTGCTCACTGGCCGGTACGCTGGGGCTCGGCAAGCTGATCGCTTTTTACGACGACAACGGCATTTCTATCGATGGCGAAGTGGAAGGCTGGTTCAGCGACGACACGAAAAAGCGTTTTGAAGCTTACGGCTGGCAAGTGATCGGCCGCATCGACGGGCATGACAGCGAAGCGATTCGCGAGGCCATCAAGTCGGCACATGCGGAAACACAAAAGCCGACGCTGATCATCTGCCGTACGGTGATTGGTGCGGGCAGCCCCAACAAGCAGGGCAAGGAAGACTGCCATGGTGCCCCGTTGGGCGATGCCGAAATTGCGCTGACGCGTGAGGCGCTCGGCTGGACCTACGCTCCGTTTGAAATTCCGGCGGACATTTATGAGGCCTGGGATGGTCGCCCCAAGGGCGATGCGCTGGAAACACAATGGAATTCGCTGTTCCGCGCTTACGAACAAAAACATCCTGAGCTGGCGGCAGAATTGCAGCGTCGTCTGAAAGGCGATCTGCCGGCGGATTTTTCCGCCAAGGCCGATGCCTGGATTGCCGCCTGCGCTGAAAAAGGCGAAATGATTGCTTCCCGCAAAGCCTCGCAAAATACGCTGAATGCGTTTGGCCCGTTGCTGCCTGAGCTGCTTGGCGGCTCGGCGGATCTGGCCGGCTCCAACCTCACGCTGTGGAAAGGCTGCCACGGCATTCAGGAGGATGCTGCCGGCAACTACATTTACTACGGTGTGCGCGAATTCGGCATGAGCGCCATCATGAACGGCATCGCCTTGCATGGCGGCTTCATTCCCTACGGCGCCACCTTCCTGATTTTCATGGAATACTCGCGCAACGCCGTGCGCATGGCCGCGCTCATGAAGCAGCGCCTGATTCACGTCTACACGCACGACTCGATTGGTCTGGGTGAAGACGGCCCTACCCACCAGCCCATCGAACAACTGGCCAGCTTGCGCGGCACACCGAATATGAGTGTGTGGCGCCCGGCTGACACGGTGGAGTCTGCTGTGGCCTGGAAAGCCGCCATCGAGCGTGCCGATGGCCCGACCGCGCTGGTCTTTTCGCGTCAGAATTTGCCGCACCAGCCGCGCAGCGCCGAACAGCTCGCTTCTGTAGCGCGCGGTGCTTATGTGCTGGTGCCGGAGAGCGGCGCAGCCATCGACGCCATCATCATTGCCACCGGCTCCGAAGTCGGCCTTGCCGTGGATGCGCAGAAAAAATTGAGTGTGGCCGGCAAATCGGTACGCGTGGTGTCAATGCCGTCTACTGATGTGTTCATGGCGCAAGATGCGGCGTATCGCGATGCCGTGTTGCCGCCGGCGGTGCGGGCCCGTGTCGTCGTCGAAGCGTCGCATGTGGACTACTGGTGGAAGTTTGCCGGGCTTGATGGTCGCGTCATCGGCATGACCACGTTTGGTGAGTCGGCGCCCGCCGGCCAGTTGTACGCGCACTTCGGCATTACAGTGGACGCCGTGGTCAATGCGGTGAATGACATCAGCTAACAATCTGCTGAAAACGCCCATCCCGGGTGTTTTCAGCTCGCGAGTCCGGCACATGTCCGGAATCGCTCCACGCGGAATCAATCACTCAAGGGTGATTGATTCGCGACCTGGCCATCCTTGGTCGGTTCGCTGCTTGCTGAAAACCATTTTTCAGCAAGCGGCTAAATGGTTTTATTCCCTCTCCCCGTTGGTGGGGAGAGGGCCAGGGTGAGGGGTATCTGCCTCGCACCACCCACCCCAGTCCTTATCTGCGCCAGCGGAGAGAGGGCGAAGTAGAGGCCTCAGCATGACATTGCGCGTTGCCATAAACGGATACGGCCGTATCGGCCGTAACGTGCTGCGCGCTTTTTTCGAGTCGGGTACTCATCCCGGCCTCGAATTTGTGGCCATCAACGATCTGGGGCAGGCGGAAGCCCTTGCGCATCTCACGCGCTATGACAGCACTCATGGCCGCTTCGGTGGAGAGGTGGTGCTGGCAGGCAACGCGCTGCGCATCAACGGGCAAGAGCTGCAGTTGTTCAACGAGCCCTTGCCGGAAAATTTGCCTTGGGCCGCGCTGGGCATTGATGTAGTGCTGGAGTGTAGCGGGCAGTTCCGTGCGCGTGCCGAGGCGGCGCGGCATCTTGCCGCCGGCGCCAAAAAAGTGATTATCGGTGCGGCCCCGTTCGACGATGTGGATGCCACGCTGGTCTACGGCGTCAATCACGAGAGCGTGCGTGCGCAAGACCGGATCATTTCCAGTGTGTCGTGCACCACACAGGCACTCGCGGTACTGGTGAAACTGCTCGACGATGCGTTTGGTGTCGAGTCTGGCCTGATGACGGAAATCCATGCGGTCACCTCCGATCAAGTGGTGCTCGATCACACGCATCGCGATTTGCGCCGGGCGCGGGCGGCCGGCAACAACATCATTCCGACCACCTCGAGCAGCATCGGTGCACTGCGCCGGGTATTGCCCGAGGTGGGGCAGCGCATCGAAGGGTATTCACTGCGTGTGCCCACGCAGAACGTGGCAGCGGTGGATTTCAATTTTGTCGGGCGCGAGGCGATGTCGGTGGCGGCCATCAACCGTTTGTTTGCCGAACGCGCAGCGGCCAGCACCGATGGCGTGTTGGGATATTGCGATGAGTTGCTGGTGTCCAGCGACTTCAATCATTCGCCGTATTCACTGATTTTCGATGCCACCGAAACCCGCATTGTCGGGCGGCAGGCAAAAGTGCTGGTCTGGTATGACAACGAATGGGGTTATGCCAACCGGTTGCTGGATTTGTGCAGTTACCTGAGCAGGAGAGGATGAGGGAATGACCGTAATCAAGATGGCCGATCTGGAGTTGGCCGGTAAGCGCGTGCTGATTCGTGAAGACCTGAACGTGCCGGTGAAAAACGGCAAGGTGGCCAGCGCGGCGCGTATCGAGGCGTCGCTGCCCACCATCCGCCTGGCGCTGGAAAAAGGTGCAGCCGTCATGGTGTGCTCGCATCTGGGCCGCCCCACTGAAGGCGAATTCTCCGAAGAAAACTCGATGCGCCCGGTCGCGGATTATCTGGCGCAGGCGCTCGGGCGTCCGGTGCCGTTGCTCAAGGATTACCTTGATGGTGTCAGCGTGCAGCCCGGTGAAGTCGTGCTGTTTGAAAACGTGCGCTTCAACAAGGGCGAAAAAAAGAACAGTGATGAGTTGGCGCAAAAGTATGCCGCGCTTTGCGATGTCTTCGTGATGGATGCCTTCGGTACAGCCCATCGCGCCGAAGGTTCGACCCATGGCGTGGCGCGCTTTGCGAAAGTGGCCGCCGCGGGCC
>JAUXNL010000162.1 GCA_030684415.1 Moraxellaceae bacterium
CGGTCAGCGGCGAGCGCGCGCCCCGTATGTCCCCGGCTGGCGCGGGTCATGACTGCAAGGGTCATCACACCTACCGCGCCGACCGTGAGCGCGTGGACGCCGACGGTCGGGGGCACGCCAGGCGCGAAGGCGCCCAGGCCCAGCAGCCCAAGGGCCAGGGCTAGCCACCCGTAGCCGATGTGCAGGATCCAGACGAGCGGCTCCTTCAGGGTTCGCCATCCACCCCATCGGCCCAGGCGCACAAGGTTGAGCGCCCCGGCCACCGACATGGCGCCTCCGGCCACAGTACTGGCAGGCGCGGCGAGCCAAGCTGCCAATGCTCCGGCGGTCGCCAGCAGAACCAGATGATCAAACCGCGATTCAGGTCGCGCTGACGGCGCCTGACCTTGGGCCTTCAGCCAGTTGTTGGTGAAGCTTGGAACGATGCGCCCGCCGATCAAGGCGATGAGCAGCGCGATGGCGGCGATGCCCACCCGCCAGGCGATATCTGTGTCCCAGATGGCGGGGCGCAAGTGGAACAGGACATTGCCGAGGGCCATCAGACTGACCAGCAGGCAGACGGGGACATTGCGCCAGTTGCGCCCTGCCAGGACTTCTCGCCCGATCACGGCGGCGAAGACGATGAGGAAGGCGCTATCGACGGTCCCCGTGACCACCGGCGATAGGCCTGGCGCGAGCATGACGGCGCGACCGGCGATCCACAGGCCGACAAGGCCGGCGAGGGGGGCGCCGATGACCGGCATGCGGCCCGTCCAGTTCGGAACCGCCGTGGTGAGGAAGCCGGCGACGATAGCCGCCAGGGCGCCGAACAACATCTCGTGGATGTGCCACTCCCGCGTCAGCCAACCGTCACCGGCGAGATAACTCCAAACCCAGAGCGGCGCGCTGATCGCCGCCCAGATGGCGCCGCCCAGGAAGAACGGGCGAAAACCGAAGCTGAAGAGGATGGGGCCGGTGTAGGCGCGGCGGCGCGATGCAGTGCTCATGGAGTGAGAATGCGCCGCATCTGCGC
>JAUXNL010000164.1 GCA_030684415.1 Moraxellaceae bacterium
TTCACTGTCGAGTTCATAACGCATCATGTCGCCCGCCAGCGCGCTGCCCAGCCAGACTTCGCCCGGCGCCGACTTGGCGGAGAAATGATTCAGGAATAATGATTCGCCTGCGAACATGCGTTTCACGGCTTTGAGAATGCCGCCTGAGCCTTTCTTGTGGGTGGTGGTTTCCACATCAAGATGGCCGCTCATGGCAATCATGGCGCCACCCTCAACCGTGACGGTTTCGCCCGGATTGAGCGCGATGCGTGCCGCGGTATTCCCGGGCTGGTGCATGAAATCGATTTTCATTGGTGAACTCCGGCTCAAGGCAACTTGGGATTGATCCAGCTCGCGAGCCCGCTCAGGCTACGCGTCTGGATGACAATGCGGCCCTTGCCGACGACACGCGTCACCAGGCCTTCGCCACCGAAGAGGCTGGAGAAAATACCGCCTGCCAGTTGCAGCTTGAGGTTGATGCCGGGCGTGTAGCCCACGAGGTGCGAGGTATCAACAATGTATTCGCCGTCTATTTCTTTTTCGAGCAAGGCGCCATACGCCCCGTACCAGACCTTGCCATTGCCGCTGACACGGATACGGAACAGGCCTTCACGCGCAATCCAGGAGATGAGGCCGGCAAAGCTGATGCCGATTTTCACGCCCTCGGTGCAGGCCAGAAACGCGCCGGGCTGCAAAAAAAACGTCTCGTTATCGAGATCGAGGCAGCGGATACCGCCCGGTGTCGGCTGCACCAGTGTCAACCGGCGTGCACTCTTTTCATTATTGACGAAGTGGTTGACGAACAGGGTTTCGCCCACCAGCAGACGACGCAGGATGGCCATGAAAAAACCGCCATTGAACTTTGCCTGCATGTCGAGATCGGCCGCCATGCTCGACATGGCATCGGACTCGGCAATCACTTTCTCGCCCGGCTCGAGATCAACCTCGACATAGGCAAAGGCTTCGCTGCCTTTTATTTCAGTATTCACGTTGGCGCCTCCTGGCGTTCATTGTTCTTGAAATGCTTCACTGCCTTAGCCGCAGGCTGAAATAGCCCAAGTGGGCATTTTTCAGCCTGCCGTTAACAGCTTGCTGAAAAGCATTTTTCAGCAAGCTGTTAAAAGCGGCAGCCGTACGGATAGCGGCATCACTCCGCCGGATTTTCGTTCTTGCTCACGAACTGGCGCACACTTGCCTGCAGGGCACGAAATGCCAGCTCGTCATCACGCCAGTCGCGGCCACCTGCATCGGCAATGCGTTTTTCGAGCGCCGCAATACGCTCAGGCGTTTCCGGATGCGAGCGCAAATACCCCAGCGCGCCCTCCAATGCTCCTTCAAGCGCTTCGGCATTTTTGCCGGCCTCTTCAGGCAGCTCTTTTTTCAACCGGTCTTTCTGGCGTTTTTCTTCGGCCTGTATCGTGCGGAAAAAATCGGTCAACCCCTTCGGGTCCACTTTTGCCGCCAGCAAGAGCTCTAACCCTTTTTCATCGGCCTCGTGCTCAAAACGGCGCGAATAGCTTTGATTGATGAGCAAGGGCCCTGCATTGGCGAGTGCCGCCATCACACCACTGGCGTCGCCAATCAGAGCCTGCGCCACAATGAACAGCCCTGTGCTGCGGATAACGGCCCGCAGGCCGTGCTGCTCGGTGACGTGGGCAATCTCATGTGCGAGCACTCCTTGCAACTCCGGCGCGCTTTGCGCTCGCAGGATCAACTCGGAGTGAATGGCGATTTCGCCGCCCGGCAGCGCGAAGGCATTGATGGCGGGATTTTTCACGATATGAAAACGGAAACGGTGGCGATCCCCCGGCACGGCCTGCACCAGTGGTGAAGTGAGCGGCGCCAGCAGGCGCTCCGCTTCTTTGTCGTCGAGAAAATCGCTACTGGCGCGGAACTGCTGCATGACGCTCTTGCCCAGGCCACGCTCCCAATCTGCCGGCACCTGACGTGCGGCCACGGCGCTCAGGCTGTCGAGCGAAAACCAGAGCAGCAACACCGCCAGCACGACCATTGCGGCCAGCCCGACAAGTGCTCCCCAGAAGCCCCCGTG
>JAUXNL010000176.1 GCA_030684415.1 Moraxellaceae bacterium
GACGGGCGCTTCAGCCTTTATGGCGAAAATTTTCGGGTGAATGGTGCTGCTTGTGGATCTGGCGCTGCTTGCGCGTTGATTGACGGGTTCTTTGCTGGCGAAACCGCAGGCCAGATCGGTGTCAGCTACCTCATCAGCAACACCAATGACGGCAACATCAGCGGTGTTGCCGGCCTTCAGCTTGACGGCACTGCCGGCACACCCGCTACTCCGACCAACCGCAATGGCTACTCGTTGGCGATTGCCGACAGTGTGAATGGTTCGTTTTTCCAGGGCGGCCTGATCGATTCGTATTACGACTCCAGTCAGACCAATAACTACGATGCCGCAGGTGGTTTGCTGACCTCGAGCAGCCAATCTTTCGGCGTTCTGGATCGCAACACCGCCCAAACCGACAACGTCGGCCGCAATGGCAACCTGGATTGGGGCCGCTGGTATGGTGATGACGCGCAAATCACCGGCGTCAACGAGGGCGGCAACCTGACACTGGGAACTAACCAGAGCCTGCATTACATCACCGGCCCGATGAGTAGCTCCGAGGCTCTTCACAACATTGTTAATCTGCACGGGCAGGGTGCCCAAGCCACCTACACACTGGCCGGCGGTACCACCGCCAGCTCGACGGATGGCCGCACCGGTACCCTGACAGGCCAGCTCACGGTGAGCTTCGACTACTCCTCCAGCTCGATGAGTGCCGACCTCGGCCTCAACATGAGCAGTGGCAACAGCTACACGCTGACCGGTAGCGGCATCAGCATCAGCAACTTCCAGCCGGTCTTCGCGGCCTCGTCAGAGGCACAGAATCCGTCACTCGGCTGTATGTCATCGGGGTTCAGTACGTCCTGTTCTGCAAACATCAGCGGCTTCTTCTCTGGGGCTCAAGCCCAGCAGATCGGTTTGGCTTACGACGTTTTTGACAATAGCACCGGTAGCGTCACCAACGGCGCCGCCGCCTTCAATCAGGGCACCATCACGCCTGGCGCAGGTGGTGGTCAAGGCATCTGATGACACTCCTGTCCCGCGCGGTATCCCTGCTGCAAACCGGGGATGCCGTCGCGGCCCGCTCCCTCCTGCTGGAAGCGCCTGAGACCGATCAGCGCGACTTCCTGCTCGGCGCCTGCGCTCATGCCTTAGGTGAAATCCCTCAGGCCGTGCAGTGCTTTGCCGATGCCCTGCGCCGCAACCCCGCCCATGCCAGCGCCGCCAGCGCGCTCGGCAGCCTTTATGCCGGCCTTGGCCGCAAGCGGGAAGCCGAGGCTCTGTTCCGCCAGACGCTGACCCGTGTTGAAGATGCCCAACTGCGCTTCAATCTTGCCGTCATGCTCGAAGACCGGGGGGACAACGCCGCCGCCCTCGCGGAATACAGTGCCGTGCTGCGCCTCGCCCCCGGCCACTATGGCGCGCGCCACAACAGGGCCGGTCTGCATGCCCGCGAGCAGCGCCTGCAGGACGCCGCCGACGATTACCGCGAGCTGGTACGGCAACACCCCGAGTTCACCCTGCCCTGGCATAACCTGGGCGAGCTGGAGCTGGGCCAGGGCCGCTACGAAGAAGCGGAGCGCCTGCTGACCGAAGTGCTGGTGCGCGAACCCGTCAATGGCAAGGCCTGCTTGAGCCTGGCGGTCGCGCAAGCGGCACAGGGCCTGATCGCGCAAAGCCATGCCAGCTTCGAGCGCCTGAAAGCCATGGAGCCTGCGCGCTGGGAAGAGGCCCGTGCACGGCTCAACGGCCGGCGCGGCCACGATGCTGGCATCGACCCGCGCCTGCTGTTCCTGTTGCGCACCTTCGAGCATCTGGGCGCCTGCGACTGGCGCTACTGGACACGCTGGGGCGAAGTTTTCCGCGACTTCTGCCACCGGCCCTCCGATGGCGACCTGATCGCTCTGGCCTATCCGGCCCTGCTGGCGCCGCAAAGTGCGGCTGAGCAGCTCGCGCTCATGACGGCCATCGGCCGGCAGATCGAGGCCGCCGCCGCGCCCTTCAAGCAAACCCCGACCGTGGGCTCCGCGCAGCCCGAGCGCCTGCGTATCGGCTATATCGGCCCGCTGTTGGAGCGCCACGTCACCGGTCTTAACCTGCGCCGCTTCTTTGCGGCCCATCCTCCGCACAGCACGGAGGTCTTCGTCATCTCGACCGGCCGGCCCGGCAATGACCCGGCCTGGCCCAGCCGTATCGAGCTGCGCGATGGCGTGAACTGGATCGACTGCGCCGATCAGGACGATGCCACCATCGCCGCCAGGCTCTGCGAGCTACGCCTGGATGTGTTGGTCGATATCGCGACTTACAGCAACGACCCGCGCCCCGAGGTCATCGCCGCCCGACCGGCGCCGGTGCAGGTCAATTGGCTGGGAGCGCCCTACACGGGCGGCGTCAGCAGCTATGACTACATTTTGTCCGATGCCGTCACGCGCCCCGGTAATGGCTGGTGCAGCGAGGCCGAAGTGCTGATGCCGGGCAGCTATTTTGTGTTCAGCCATGTGCCCGAGCCGCCGGTGGCGCCGCCGCGCGCCAGCCTCGGCCTGCCCGAGCAGCGTTTTGTTTTCGCCAACCTCGGCACACCGGTCAAAATCTCGCCCGACATCTTCGATCGCTGGATGCGCATTCTGGCGGCCTGCCCCGACAGCGTGCTCTGGCTGCTGGCCAACAGCCCGGCCTGCGTGCTCAACCTCAAGCGCGAGGCCGAGTGGCGTGGTATCGATCCGCGCCGCCTGCTGTTTGTCACCCGCACCAATCCGGTGGACCACATGGCCCGCCAAGGCGCCGCCGACCTGTTTCTGGATACGCCCTACATCACCGGCCACACCACGATGGCCGAGTCGCTGTGGGCCGGCACCCCCGGCATCAGCGTGCTGGGAGAGACCTTTGCCGGCCGTGTCGGCGGCAGCCTGCTGCAGGATGCGGGCTTGCCTGAGCTGGTGGCGCCGGACTGGGATGCTTTCGAGGCACTGGCCATTGCGCTGTATCAGGACCGCCCACGGCTCGCTGCCCTGCGCGAACGCCTTGCCAGCAGCCGGCATCAACTGCACTGCGTGGATGTGCACGGTCAGGCACAGCGCATGGAAAAGGCCTTCCGCCAGATGCACGAGCGTCGTGTGCAGGGCTTGCCGGCGGCAGACTTCGCCGTCGACGACCTGTTGTCCTAATTCCCCGCATTCAGGGGGTATGGCACACGCCAGCATTCGGCAATCCTCTTGGTAACGCATAACCTGCCATAGAGGACTGCCCATGCATCGTCACTGCCGTACGCTGCTGCTCAGCATCATCATGACCACCATCGCCGCCTGCGGCGGCAGCAAGGTCAACACGCCCAAGTACGAGGCCAGCAACCGCATGACCGAGGCCGGCAAGGGCAATCTCTTCGCCATCCATGCCGTGCAGGCCCGCAGTTTCGAAATGAACGAAAACGGGCTGTTCATCAGCCCGCGCGGCGATTCCGCCACGCCGGTGGACTGGCTGCAGAAAGGCGTGGACATGGGCGATGCGCTGTCACAGGCGCGCCTGGCCTATTACCTGCTCTATGGCGACACCGGCGGCAAGACCGCCGCCCCGCGCGATCCGGCCCGGGCCCGGCAACTGGCGCGCAACGCCATGGCCAACCAGAAAGTGCCGCTGGGCTTCATCTCCGCCGAATCCGAAGGCATCCGCGACTACCGTGCCAAGCTGCTCGCCAAGGAGGTCGAGGAGCTGGCGCGGCGCGCCCACACGCTGCTGGAGCAACTGCCCAAGGCGACGCAGGGTGACGTGGCGGCCATGTATGCCGTCAGCGAGGCCTACCGGCCCTTCCCGGTGCGCTGGATCTGGTTCGATGCCCCCACGTTTTCCGGCAGCCAGAAGGACTACCAGCAGTGGCTGCGCCGCGCGGCGGACGCCGGCCATGCCGAGGCCGTCAACGGCATGGTGGCCATCACCAGCGGCCATGAAAAACGGCAGTGGGAGGTCCGGGCCGCAAACCTCAAGGCGCAGTCCGGCAACCTGACCGCACAGGCCAAGTTCGATCTCGGCAACACCTACCGCAGCAATGGCCAGGAGGCCGAGGCCCTGAAGTGGTACCAGCAGGCCGCGGCCGAGGGCTACAAGCCGGCGCAGAAGGCGGCGCTGCAACTGACCGATGCCAACGTGGTGCGCCTCAAGGCCGCCGCCGGCAGCAACAATGCCGCCGCGATGTTCGAACTGGGCGAGTACTTCCACACCGGCAACTGGGAAGGGCGCGACAACCGTCTCGCCCACGAGTGGTACCAGAAGGCCTCGCTGCGCGGCCACGCAGAAGCGACCTATCGCGCCGCCTTGCTCGGCCCCGGCGACGACCGCGAACGCCTGATGCTGCAAGCCAGCCAGCGCGGCCATGCCGAGGCCACGCAGTGGCTGGCCACCGAGCGCAAGCGCCGCGCCGACGAGATCGCACGCCGCAAGGCCGATGCCGAGGCCGATCAACGCAATCGCGCCGAACAACAGGCGCAGCAGGACGCCTTCGTGGCGCGCATCAACCGCGAAGGCAGCACCGACGCCTACGAGATCGAGGTCTATTGCCGCGCGGGCGGGCCGCGCTGCGCGCAGTTGCGCAATGCCGCACGCAACGCGCAAAACCAGCGCAACCGCGATGCGGAAAGCGCCAACCTGCGCCGCATCCAGGAGGTCTATAGCGGCGGCGCCGCTGGCCAGGCCCAGCGTGACGCCGCGGCAAAGCGCAGTTCCGACGCCGCGCGCGAGCGCACCGAATGCCTGGAGCGCAAGAGCCGCGCCATGAGCCGCGAGAAAAGCCCCAACCCCATAGGTTTCAGCGGCAATTGTTGAGCCCCGGCAGCGCCGTCTCGCCGGCGGCGCGGCCACCCGCTATGGTTGCTGCCAGGCACCGGCCATTGCCACCTTCGGAGTCCGCCATGAAATCCCTGCTTGTCCCGTTATTCACCCTCTGCCTGCTGCTGCCTGTCAGCGCACTGGCAACCACCAACTACTACCAACTGACCCAGAAAGAACTGGTCAAGCTGGGGGAGGCCGGCGACACCCAGGCCATCTGGCTGTTACAGGAGCCGGTCTACTACGACAAGAAGCAGAAAAAGAATGTGGTCAGGTCGCCGGAAGAGCGCCTGGGCTGGCTGCGCAAGGGCGCCGAGCTGGGCGATTTCCGGCTGCAAGCCACGCTGGCCCTGCACTTTCTGCCGCGCCCGATGGGCACCGGCCCCACGACGGACCTCGCCGCCGCCGGGCACTGGCTGGAGCAGGTGCTGGCGCAGCCTCGACGCACCGGCGGCACGCCCGATGCGTTCTATCGCCAGAGCATCGAACAACTCCTGACCTGGTCGCGCCAACTGCAACGCCAGCCCGCGGCCGAGGCCGGCGATGCTGACGCCATGTTCGACCTGGCACAGGCCTACGCGCCGCAAAAGGCCTTCAACACCGAGCTGGGCAATCCCGCCCAGCACCAGCACTGGCTGGCACAGGCCGCCGACAAGGGCCATCCCGGAGCGGCACTGGCGCTGGCCAAGGCAAGCCGCTCGGCGGACGAGCGACAGAAGTGGTACCGGCTGGCGGCCGACGGTGGCAATGCCGAGGCACTGGCAACGCTGGGGTATCAGGCCCTTGCCAAACAAAATGCGAGCGAAGCCCGGCAATGGTTCGCGAAAGCGGCCGATGCCGGTCATGCCGACGCCGCCTTCCACCTGGCGGGCTACTTCAAGGCCGACAAGGACAACGCCACTGCCATCGACTGGTACCGCAAGGCAGCCGCCGCCGGCCACAAGGATGCCGCGGGCGAGCTGGCGCGGCTGACCGACCCGACACTGGTCCGCCTCATTGCCGCGACCGACCAGGGCGACGGCGAGGCCGCCTACCAGTTGGGCGAGTATTACCGGCAGCGGGGCGACCGGGACCGTGCCTATAAGGCCTATTCCCGCGGCATGGACCTGGGCAACAATGATGCCCAGTATCAGGTGGCGCTGCTCAGCACCATTCCCGCCACGCAACAGCACCTGATGAAGATGGCCGCCATCAACGGCCATGCCGGCGCCGCCGCCTGGCTGCAGCGTCAGGCCGGCCAGGGGGCGGAGGCCGCGCGCCAGCAACAACAGCTCGTGCAGGAGGCCGAACGCCGCGCCTTTGTCGCGCGCATCGACCGCGACGGCACCACCGACAAGCTCGAAGTGGAAATCTACTGCCAGTACGGCGGCCAGCGCTGCAACGCCTTGCGCGGCCAGGCACATCGGGCCGAACAGAGCCGCAACCAGCAGGTGGAAGCCGCCGACCGCCAACGCATCCAGGCCATCCACAGCGACGGCAAGACCGCGGCGCAACGGGCTGCCGAACACCAAGCCAAGAGCGAATGCATGCGCCGCAAGACCGAGTCCATCCAGCGCAGCAACACCGGCCAGCAGGACTGGCGCTTTACCGGCGACTGCTGAGGTGTCTCTGGATAACCGCGCTCGCCCTGCGTCCTTCTCCAGGCTCGGGGCGAGCGGAAGTTCAACGATTGACCGTTAGCCGCTGGCTGAAAAATGCATTTCAGCAAACGGCTTCCCTGCCAAGGAGGGCCGGGTCGCGAATCAATCACACCTGCGTGATTGATTCAGCATGGAGCGCTTCCGGACAAGTGCCGGAGTCGTGGGCTGAAAAAGCCCGGGATGGGTATTTTTCAGCAAGCCGTCAAGAGTCCGTTCACGCTGAGCTTGCCAGCACATGGTCGGCACTTTCCAGAAAACGGCTACAGCGCACTGCTGACATGAACGCATTGCGCCAGCGCCATGACGGCTCATCCCGTGACTCCCGCTACCTGATGCGCACTGCAGGCCATGAAGTTTTTGCAGGCGCTCCAGAAACCATTTGAGGAGAGACGTGTATGTCACGCTTCAGGTTGCCGCATCTACACCCAACTTCGCGCAGGCTGGGAGTGATCCTGATCACTTTGGCGCTGGCCTCCTGCGCCGCTCCGAAAACCGCTCAGCCGCCTCCCTACAATTTCAGCAACCGTGTGGAGGAAGCACGCAATGGCAATCTGCATGCCCTGCACCGTGTGCAACTCCGCAGTCTTTACATGAACGAGGGAGGGATGACGGTGCATCCGATGTCGGATGTGCGCAACCCGCTGGAGTGGCTGCAAAAAGGGGTGGACCGGGGTGATGCCCTGTCACAGGCGCGCATGGCCTATTACGTGCTGTACGGATCGCAAACACGCCACGATCCGACGCATGATCCGCAGAAGGCTCTGCAATTGGCCCTGGCGGCGCTCAGCAACAAGACGCTGCCACTTGGTGCGATCAGTACCGAGAGTGATCGCACTCGCCGGCAGGCACATGCCGACAAGCTGACCAAGGAAGTGGCGGAGCTCGTCAGGCGTATCGAAAGCATATTGCAGCAGCGGCCACTCGCCGAGAAAGGCAACGCGGAGGCGGCCTATGCCCTGAGTCAGGCCTACACGCCATTCGACGTCCAGCTTCTCTGGCACAACGACCACGAATTCTCGGGCAACAAGAGCCAGCATGTCCGCTGGCTGCGTCAGGCCGCCGAAGCGGGGCACGCCGAGGCCATCAACCGTATGGCGGTGGTCGCTCCCGACAAGGAAAAGCCGCTTTGGAAAGTGAAAGCCGCGCGCCTGAAAACCGCAGCCGACAATTTGACACCGCAGGCCATGTTCGAGCTTGGCAATACCTTCATGACTAACGGACAAGAGGCGGAGGCCTTGAAGTGGTACCAGCAAGCCGCGGACAAGGGCATCAAGCCTGCGCAGAAAATCGTTTTGCAGCTCACCGACCCTACGGTAGTGCGCCTGAAGGCAGCCAACAATCCCGATGCCATGTTCGAGCTTGGCGAATATTTCCGCACCGGCAACTGGGAAGGCAAAGACATGAAGCTGGCGCAAGAGTGGTACTTGAAGGCCTCCGCCAAGGGCAACGCCAATGCCAGCTATCAAGCCGCACAGTTGAGCACACTGTCGGAGCGAGAGCCTCTGATGAAGCGTGCCGCCGAGCAAGGTCATGCGCAGGCGAAGCAATGGATGATGGCAACGCTTCAGGCGCGGGAGCAAGAGGCGGCACAGAAAAAACAGGCAGCCGACACCGCTCGCCAACAGCAGCAACAATTACAAGAGCAGCAGTTGGCCGAACAAAAAGCATTGCTGGCGCGCGTCGACCAGAACGGCAGCGCCGATTTTTATGAAATCGAGCTCTACTGCAATCATGGGGGCAAGCGCTGTCAGGAATTGAGGAATGCGGCGCTCCGGGCGCAAGCACAGCGCAATCGGGAGGGCGTGCGTGCCGCCAGCGGGCAAGACGAGAACACGCAGCGTCAGAACGAGGCCATGCGCAAGCGCTCTGAATGCCTGCGCAAACAAGTCGAATCGCTGGAGCGCTACAATCGCGGCCAGCAAAGCTGGCATTACACTGGCGAGTGCTGAGTGGGCCTTTGGGCAGACAAGACTCTGGTGGCGGTGCAGATGAGGATACCTTTGCACGCTCTGCGTGTGTGTACATGTGAGGGGGCGTCGGTGGCCCGGGCCTTTGCGTGCGGACGAATCCGCACCCCCATCAACCCGGGCTTGGATTCATCTGCGCGCGAGGTGAGTACGACAAATGGAGGGCTGAGTGAGAGAGGGGGGTGCGGGAATTAAAAGTTGGCTGAAAATGCTTTTCAGCCAACAGCTTCCCCGCCAAGGATGGCCGGGTCGTGAATGAAATCACGCCTACGTGATTGATTCAGCGTGGAGCGCTTCCGGACAAGTGCCGGAGTCGTGGGCTGAAAAAGCCCGGGATGGGCATTTTTTCAGCATGCTGTTACGTACGGCAGCCAAGTGCAAAGTTGGAAGCGAGGTACGCAGATGGGTGCGGAGTCATATGAGTCTGCACCTTCAGGAGCAGTCGCGGCGGCCTCAGGCCGGTGGCACGGTGTCGGCAAAGGCAGTGCGCAGGGCCAGCACATCGGCCAATCGCGCAAGGCCGGGAAACTCGTTGCGCCAGCCCAATTCAGGAAAGCGTAAATCGAGATAGCCCAGCGTGCAGCCGGTCGCAATGTCCGCCAGCGAAAAACTCGCGCCAACACAAAAGGCGCGCGTGCCAAGATCGTCGTTCATCGCGCGTAACCCCAAGCGGATCTTGCCGAGCTGACGCTCGATCCATTCGGTGCTTTGCTGCGCGGCGGGGCGTTTGCGCTCCAGAAACACCGTAGCGGCCGCGTCGGCCACGCCATCGGCCAACGCCTCCCAGCGCTTCACGGCAAGGCGGGCACCCGCCTCCGCCGGCACCAGCATTGGCCAGGGCTTCACCTCCTCCAGATATTCCACAATTACGCGCGAATCGAAGAGCGTGGTGTTGTCGTCGCAGAGCAACACCGGCACTTTGCCGAGCGGATTGAATTGCGGCACGGTGGTGTCGGCATTCCAGGGAATATCCACCACCAACTCGCAGGCCAGTCCTTTTTCCTGCAGCACCACGCGCACCTTGCGGGCAAAGGGGCTGGTCAGCGAAGCGATCAGTTTCATGCGTCAGTCTCTTCGTTATCAAAGGTGGCATCTGCGCTCGCGTCGAGCAGCTCATCAGCGCTCTCATCCGCAGAGCCACTGTCGAGGTCCAGTTTTTCTAGCGGCAATACTTTCTTGGCCTTGGCGCCGAGTTTTTTCAGGCTCTCCACCTTGCCGACCAAGCCGCCATGGCCGGTCAGGCTAGCCACGGTATTGCGGTAGCTGGTCTGGCTTTTTTCCAGTGCATCGCCAAGTTTTTTCAGGTGCTCCAGCAGCGAGGCAAACTTGTCATGCAGCAGGCCTGCTTCCTTGGCAATTTTTTCTGCGTTGCGGTTCTGGCGCTCGTAACGCCAGATGCTTTCGACCGTACGCAGCGTGGCCAGCAACGTGGTGGGGCTGACGATGATGATTTTTTTGTCGAACGCCTCGCGGAACAACGCCGCATCATGCTCGACCGCCACCATGAACGCCGATTCGATGGGCATGAACAGAAAGACGAAATCCAGCGTACGGATGCCGGGCAGGTCTTCGTAACGCTTTTCAGATAGCGCCTTGATGTGGCTGCGGATAGCGGCAGTGTGCATTTTCAGCAGACGCTCGCGCTCGGCCACATCGTCGGTGGCGCAATAACGCTCGTAGTCGTTGAGTGACACTTTGGCATCGATGATGATGTCGCGGTTTTCCGGCAAGCGGATCACGACATCGGGCAAGCGGCGCTGGCCGTCATCGTCGGTCACGCTGAACTGGGTTTCGTATTCGTGGCCTTCGCGCAGGCCCGATTCTTCCAGCACACGCGAGAGAATCACCTCGCCCCAGTTGCCTTGCAGCTTTTTGTCGCCCTTGAGCGCTTTGGCGAGATTGCCGGCATCGTCGCTGATCTGCCGGTTCAGGGTTTCGAGCCGGGTAATCTGTTCTTTCAGGGCAAAGCGTTCGCGCGACTCGTTGTTGTAGGTGGTTTCGACCTTCTCGCGGAAATCCTTGAGCTGTTCGCGCAAGGGAGAGAGCAGGCCGTCCATGCCAGCCTTGTTCTGTTCGCTGAATTTCTGGGCTTTTTCTTCCAGGATTTTCGCGGCCTGTTGTTCGAACTGGAGCTGCATGGCCTTCATCTGCTGCTCAACAAACGCCGCTTGCTGTGCCAACTGTTCGCGCTCGGCGGCCAATCGCGCCTCCAGCTCGGCTAGCCGGGCATCGCGCTCACGCAAACCGGCCTCCAGACGACGGCGCTCCGCTTCACTCTGCTCACGTAATTCATGCTGCTGCTGTGTTTGTTGCGCCGCAGCATCGAGCCGTGCACGCAAACTGGCCATTTCTTCGGGCAGCGCACGCAAGGGCAGCAACGCACTCAACTCCTGCTGCAATTGCGCGCGCTCGGCTTGCTCACGGGCGGCAGCAACGTCGCGCGCCTGCGCGTCGTCCTGCAGGCGGCGGTTGTCGAGGGCTAGCGCGGTAAGGCGCGGCTGGCGCAACACATGCACCAGCAAGGCGCCGGCCAGAAAGCCGGTCAGCGCCACCAGCAAGAGCAAGGGAGTAGAGGTCATTCGGTGTCCTGAGCTTTCAATCGGGTATTGAACGGGGATTCAGAGCGCCTGCATCAGAGCAGCACAAGACCCGTGGCCGGCAGGGTAAGCGCCGCTGGCGGCAGGCACAAGCCGGGCGGCAATTCGAGCTCGACCGCGAGCGGGCGGTGATCGGAAAGCCGGTGCGGCAACACCTCGGCCTTGAGCACGCGCAGCTCACTGCTGACCAGTATGTGGTCAATCTGGCGCTGCGGTTTCCAACTGGGATAGGTTGGAAGATTGTCCTCCAGCCACTGCCAATGCCGACGACCGAGTGGCGAGCGGCGCAGCTCTTCATGCGTGCAATTAAGGTCGCCCATGATCACCACATGCGGTGCGCCAGCAATCAGTTCGCTGATGAAGCCGAACTGGCCGGCGCGCGCACGCTGGCTGAGGGCAAGATGCACGTTCAACACCAGCAGGCGCTCATCCCTCGTGCCGAATTCACTGACGATGATGCCGCGACCCTTGAGGCCGGGTAGCGCATGCGCCGCCGCCGCGAGCGGCGATTGCCGGCTGAGCACGCCGTTGCTGAATTGGCCGAAATGGCCGAGATCGCGATTGAGCTGCTGGAACCACCAGGCAAAGCCGGCGCGCTCGGCCAGATGCGCCAGTTGGTGCGTATAGCCGCTGCGCAGGCTGCCACCATCCACCTCTTGCAACGCGACCAGATCAAAATCCGCCAACAATGTAGCGATGTGACCCAGTTGCTCGTGCCGGCCGCGATGCGGCAAGACATGACGCAGGCCCCGGGTCACATAATGATGCGGTGCATGAATGCCCATGCCGGCCTGCATGTTGAAGCTGAGCAGGCGCAAGGTGGAGTGGCGCCAGCGCGCTTCTTCCGCCGTGAGCGGCGGAGCGGCATGGCGCGGCACAGCAGGCAGAAAACGGCTCAGGCCGGAAATCATGCAAACCTCATGGACGGGATGGGCTCAGGATGGCGCCACCAGGTGACAACTGTATCAAGCACATTCTTCCATCGTAGCAGCCAGACTGACGGTCAAAAAAATGGCCGCTCACTGGCGGCCGTTTTTTTGACACAAGACAGTTTTTCGCGAAGCAGGCGAGCCGTTGGGCAAGTGCTCCTGCCAAGTGCGCTTAGCGCTTCAGCGCCGCGCGCTCCTTGGCGATCAGCTCGTCGAGAGTGGCGATGGTGACAGCGCCTTCGCCCTTCAGCACGTACTTGCCATTGACCACGATGGCGGGCACACCATCCAGGCCGTAGAACTGCGCCAGTGCCTTGCCCTGTCCCACCTGACCAGACACCGCAAACGAGTTGTAAAGGTTGTTGAAGTTCTTCGCGTCGACACCAAAGCCGGCGTAGAAACGGGTCAGCGACGCCTGATCAAACAACTTCTGGCGACCGACATGAATGGCCTGGAACAGGGCTTCGTGGGCATTGTCGCCTACCCCCGCCATCTGGGCCGCGTAGAAGCCGCGGGCGTTATGCTCCCACACCGGATTCAGCGCGGCCGGAGTGCGCACAAAATTCACATCTGCCGGCTTGCGCGCCAGCCAGGCGGTGATGTGCGGCTCCAGCTTGTAGCAGTGCGGGCAGCCGTACCAGAAAAACTCGCGCACCTCGATCATGCCGGGTTTGTCGAGACGGCCCTGCTTGTTCACGGTGCGGTATTCCCCTGCCTGTACGGCAACAGTGGTCAGGCCAAGCACAAGGGCAACCAGAAAGCGTTTCAACATGGGAACTCCGGAAAATCAGTCACAAGGGACGTCACAGTGGGCAATGGCGCCGAGAATAGCCAAGGCGATACATGACAGGAAGGCGGTGCTGTGGGGTTTTTGTTGTGCAGCCGCGAGCATTGATACACGGCAGCCTCGGGCGACCTGCGGCAGCCGTCCCTGTCAACGACTGCACCGGCACGATTTCCAGGCCGAGGCCCAGCGCAGCGCATGAAAAAGGGCAGCTTGCGCTGCCCTTTTTGGCGGATGCCGTAACCGGTATCAGTAGAGGCCGGAGATGAAGCTGGCGAGAGCCTCGATTTCATCATCAGAGAGCTTGGCCGCAATCATCTGCATCGGGCCATGCTCACCGGCTTTGGCAGCATCGTTGCCACGCTTCTGGCCATCATCCACATGGTCGCCACGACCGGCCGCACGGAAGGCACGCAACTGCGCCTTGGTGTAATCGGCATGCTGGCCACCCAGGCGCGGGTAAGCGGCGAGCGGATTACCCTTGCCAGCGGGGTTGTGGCAACCGGAGCAGGCGGCGAGGCCGGTCTTGCTGTTGCCGCCACGGAAAAGCTTTTCGCCCAGCTTGGCCAGCTCGGGCTTGGCTTGGCCGACACCAGCTTTCTGCTCGGCATAGTAGGCAGCGATGTCGGCGATATCCTGATCAGACAGGCCCATGGCCATGCCCTGCATGATGCCGTTGACGCGGCGGCCAGACTTGAAGTCGTGAAGCTGCTTGGCGGTGTACTTTGCGCCTTGGCCTGCCAATGCCGGATTCACGCCACCGCCAACACCGGCAGGGCCGTGACAGGCGGCGCAGGACGCGGCCTTGGCTTCACCAGCGGCGGCATCGCCCTTCGGAGCAGCCTGGGCCAGCGACACAAGGCCCAGGGACATAACGGCAACGGCAAGCAACTTCTTCATGGTGGGTTCCGTCTCGGGAGTTACGGGTTATTTGGACATGTACTTGGTCAGGGCGATGAACTCGGCATCCGAGCAATCCATGCACAGGCCTTTGGCCGGCATGGCATTGAGGCCCTTCTTCACGCTGGCCAGGAGAGCGGCTTCGCCTTTCTTCAGGCGCGGCGCCCAAGCGGCTTTGTCACCTTTCTTGGGGGCGCCGGCAGCACCGCTGTTATGGCAGGCGGCACAGGCCTTGTTGTACTTGTCTTCGATGCCGGCAGCGCTGGCCTGAACACTGGCGAGGCTGAACACGGCAAGCGCGGCGGCAAAAGCGAACTTCTTCATGGCGTTCTCCTGCACTCGGAAAGAGTGGTTGGGATGGCTGGAAATCACTGGAATTGACCGCACACCGCGCAGGGGTATCCCCGCGAAGCCGGCGGATTATATACCACCGCAACCGTTGAGCAATCGGCTTTGGCGGGGGATTACGCCTCATCGTGGCTTGCCGCGGATGTAAATGCAGGGCCGTGCCCGTAGAATGGCCGGGTTTCCTGCGAGCCTTCACTCAATGCCCTCCATCCTGCACCCGGTTCTTCAGCTCACGGCACGTGCGCAATTCCAGACCAGCGCCCCCACGCTGGCGCATTGCCCGAGCGACACGGGCGCCGAAGTCGCCTTTGCCGGCCGTTCCAATGCCGGCAAATCGAGCTGCATCAACGCACTGGCGCGGCAAAAACAGTTGGCCCGCGCCTCCAAAACCCCGGGCCGCACCCAGCTCATCAACTTCTTTACGCTGGGCGATGAGAGCCGCCGTCTTGTCGACCTGCCGGGCTATGGCTACGCCAAAGTCGCCAAAGACATGAAGCGTGAGTGGCAAAAGCATCTGGCGTTCTATCTTGAAGGGCGCGGCAGCCTACGCGGCCTCATCCTGCTGATGGACATCCGCCATCCGCTGACCGACTTCGACCAAGGCATGTTGTCTTGGGCGCGCACGCGCAATCTCGCCGTGCACTGCGTGCTGACCAAGGCCGACAAGCTCAATCGCGGCCCCTCGCTCAACGTGCTGCATGCGGTCAGGCGCCAGTTGCAGGACGAAGGCTTCACGGCCAGCGCGCAACTGTTCTCGGCGCTGAAGATGAACGGCCTTGAAGAACTGGGCGACAAGCTGGGCGAATGGCTGGACTATCCGCCACCCGCGCCTCTCGAACCGCCAGCGGGCTTGCCGGAGGGTGAACTGCCGGTGGAAGCGCATTCGCGCCTCGCCTGAGAGGCGGCACAGTACCCGCTTGTCCGGGCTTCGCTGAATTGCCAGTTGAAACCTCAGATTACCCAGTGCCGGAGTTAGGTGATCGTCCTGTTTGTGGGAGCGGCTTCAGCCGCGAAACGGCCACCCATCAAACTCACGTTGGCTTCTATTCGCGGCTGAAGCCGCTCCTACAAAATCTGCTCAACCGTGACTTTGGTGCCGCTCGGCAAAGGCGCCGATACGACAGCGCCCGGACAAAGGCTTTTCAGCAAGCGGCTTCCCGGCCTGGGATGGCCGGGTCGCGACTCAATCACGCTTGCGTGATTGAGTTAGCGCGAAGCAACTGCGGACATGTGCCGGAATCGCGGGCTGGAAAAGCCCGGATGGGCGTTTTTCAGCCCGCTGTTAGTGGGCTTCGTCCCAGTTGGCGCCGGTGCCGACATCCACAATGAGCGGCACATCGAGCGCGGCGGCGGCGCCCATTTTTTCCTTCAGCAATTCGGTCATCGCGGCCACCGCATCCAGACGCACTTCGAGCACGAGTTCGTCATGCACCTGCATGATGAGACGCGCCTCGTCTTCACGACCGGCAAGCGCCGCTTCTACCGCGATCATCGCGCGCTTGATGATGTCGGCAGCCGTGCCTTGCATGGGCGCGTTGATGGCCGCGCGCTCTGCCGCCTGACGCAAGCCCGCATTTTTTGAGTGGATGTCGCGCACCATCAGACGGCGCCCGAAAAATGTTTCGACATAGCCGCGCTCGGCGGCCTCGGCCCGAATACGCTCCATGTAATTTTTTACGCCGGGGTAACGCGCAAAGTACATGTCGACATAGCCCTGCGCTTCTGAGCGCCCGATGCCCAGCTGCTTGGCAAGACCAAACGCCGACATGCCGTAAATCAGACCGAAGTTGATGGCCTTGGCATTGCGGCGCTGGTCTGCCGTCACCTCTGCCAGAGGCACACCGAACACCTCCGCCGCCGTGGCGCGGTGCACGTCTTCGCCCAACCGGAAGGCATTCAGCAAGCCTTCGTCGCCAGACAGATGCGCCATGATGCGCAACTCGATTTGTGAATAGTCGGCCGCCATCAGGCAATACCCGTCAGGCGCGACAAACGCTTGACGGATACGGCGGCCTGCCTCGGTGCGAATGGGAATGTTCTGCAGATTAGGGTCGCTGGAGGAGAGTCGGCCCGTGGCCGCCACCGCCTGATGATACGAGGTGTGCACGCGGCCAGTGTTGGCATCCACCAGCTCTGGCAGTTTGTCGGTGTAGGTGGATTTCAGCTTCGCCAACGAGCGGTGCTCGAGCAGCAGGCGCGGCAGCGGATGGTCGAGTTGTTCGAGCACATCTTCCGCCGTGGAATATTGACCAGTCGCGGTTTTTTTCGGCGCCGGAATGCCGAGCTTTTCGTAAAGAATATGGCCAAGCTGTTTGGGCGAGGCCAGATTGAATTCCTGCCCAGCCAGCTCGTAGACCTGCTTTTCCAGTGCAATCATGCGCTGGCCCAGATCGCGACTTTGCGTCGCCAGCATGGCCGCATCAATCAGCACGCCCCGATGCTCCATCGTCTGGAGTATCGGCGCGAGTGGCATTTCAATATCGCGGAAAACAGACTCCAGCGCGGGCACGGCGGCCAATTGTGGCGCCAATACATCATGCAGGCGCTGCGTGATGTCGGCATCTTCGGCGGCGTAATGCGCGGCCTTTTCGACCTCGACCTGATTGAAACTCAATTGCTTGACGCCCTTACCCGCAATTTCTTCGAAGGTGGTGGTTTTAAGGTCGAGATAATGTGCCGCCATGGCGTCCATGTTGTGCCGCGTCGCCGTGGCATCCAGCACATAAGAGGCGAGCATGGTGTCGAAGACAATTCCGCGCAATGCAATCCCATGATTCGCCAGCACATGTGTATCGTATTTCAGGTGCTGGCCAATCTTGCCGATGGCGGGATTTTCCAAGAGCGGCCTCAAGCGCGCGAGCACAGCGTCACGCGGCAATTGCTCGGGCGCACCCATGTAGTCGTGGCCGACCGGCACGTACCAGGCCTCACCCGCTTTTAACGCAAACGAGAGGCCGACAATTTCGGCCTGCATGTAATCAAGGCTGGTGGTTTCGGTATCGACACAGAACACCGTGGCATTACCCAGTTTGTGCAGCAGATCAGTGAGCTGCTCCTCGGTCATCACGGTGTGATAATGACGTTCGACATCATCAACTGGCGCAACGCTTTCTTCTTTTTTTTCTGGCACGGCCGCCAAAGGCTCACTGGATGACGCATCGGCCGTGCTCGCTCCCGCGCTCAGCAAAAAATTGTCCGGATCATTATGCGCGGCCGTTTGCTGCTTTTTCATCAGCGTTTGCAGCTCGGTATGCCAGGTGCGGAACTCCAGCTCTTCGGTCCACTGCAAGAGCGCGACATTGTCGGGCTCGCCGGGGTGCAGGTCGTCAATCGTGAGCGGCAGCTCGACATCACATTTGATGGTGGCCAGCTCGCGGGCTAGCGCCAGCACCGCCATCGAGGCGCGCAGGTTTTCACCGGCTTTGCCTTTCACTTCGTCGGCACGCGCAATCAGCGCATCGAGCGAGCCATATTCTTGCAGCCATTTGGCGGCAGTTTTCGGGCCGACACCGGGCACGCCGGGAATGTTGTCCACGGAATCGCCGACCAGGGCGAGATAGTCAATAATGCGTTCGGGTGGCACGCCGAATTTCGCCACCACGCCCTCGCGGTCCATCAATGTATCGGTCATGGTGTTGATGAGCGTGATGTGCTCGTTCACCAGCTGCGCAATGTCTTTGTCGCCAGTGGAAATCAGCACCGGCATGCCGACGGCGGCGGCGCGCTGCGCCAGCGTACCGATGACATCGTCCGCCTCGACGCCGGGCTCGCAGAGCAGCGGCAGGCCCAGCGCACGGATCATCGCGTGCAGCGGCTCGATTTGCGCCCGCAAATCATCCGGCATGGGCGGGCGGTTGGCCTTGTACTCGGGGTAGATGGCATCACGGAAGGTGCCGCCCGGCGCATCGAAGACCACGGCCACATGCGTCGGCCCATAGGCTTTGATCAGCTTCTGCAGCATGTTGACCACGCCTTTTACCGCCCCCGTAGGCTGGCCTTTTTTCGTGGTCAGTGGCGGCAGGGCATGGAAGGCGCGGTAGAGATACGACGATCCGTCGACAAGAATCAGGGGCGTGGCTGGCATGGTGGTTTCCGCGGCTAGGGCCCGAAGAAAAAGGCCGCAGGAGTGGAGGTCTTGGGGACGAAGGCTGACCGACAGGCGCCTTCCCACCAGGACATCGGGGCAGCAAGCCAAGCGGACTTGCTGCAAAGAGGACGCAGGGTAGCACCGCGCCGCCGCGGGCTGAACCGTCAGCGCCATTTCCACGGCGGATGCTTGCAGTAGACTGCCAGCGTCCGAATCCAGTCCGCCGCAGGAACACCGATGTCCGTCTATACCCCGCTTGACCTGGCCGATGTGAATTCTTGGCTGGCCGGCTACGGCCTCCCGGCCGCCAACACGCTCACGCCGATCAAGAGCGGCATCGAGAACAGTAATTTCTTTGTGGGCCTTGGCGACGGCCGCGAGTTCGTCCTCACCCTGTTCGAAGAACTGAATGCCGCGGACGCCGCTTTTCTGGGCCCCTTACTGGCACATCTCGATCGCGCCGGCATCCCGGTGGCGGCCCCGCTCGCGGATGGCCGTGGCCAGCGCCTCGGCATGCTGGCTGGCAAACCGGCACAGCTTGCCCCGCGCATCGCGGGCCAACATCCGCTGACGCCCGATGCCGCCACTTGCGCCACCATGGGTCAGGCGCTGGCCAAGCTGCACGTGGCCCTGCGCGACTACCCGCTGGCGCGCGCCAACAGCCACGGCGCCGACTGGTGGGCCGCCGTGGCCGAGCGCCAGCATCCGCATCTGGACGCCGACGGCCAGCGGCTGCTTGATCGCCTGCGCCAGCAGCATGCCGACACACTGCGCAGACACCCGAACCTGCCGCAGGGACTGATACATGGCGACCTTTTCCGCGACAACACGCTCTACGACAACACTCCCGATGCAGGCCCCGCACTCCGCGCCGTGCTGGATTTTTCTGAGTGCAGCCGCGACTACTGGCTGCTCGACATCGCCATCACGCTCAATGATTTCTGTCGGCAGTGGCCGGGCGATGCGCCGGATGCACAACGCCGCGATGCGTTTCTGGCGGCCTATGCGAGCGTGCGTCCTTTGACCGCTGATGAGCGCGCAGCGTTGCCGGTCTTCATGGCCACAGCCGCCATGCGCTTCTGGCTGTCGCGATTAGAAGTGGCCAGCCGCAATGCCGAAGAAGCGCGTACCGGCGAACATGTGCTGGAAAAAAATCCGCAGGAAATGCGCAGCCTCGCGGCCGCACTTCTGACGAGTACTTGCTAGCCAGACCAGTGCGCGCCTTGACAGCTCCACACTGAATCCATCACGCAAGCGTGATGGATTCGCGACCCGGCCATCCCTGGCGCTTTAACAGCTTACTAAAAAGCCTTTTTCAGCAAGCTGTTAAAGCGCCCCGAGGCACTGCGCCATGCCGTCGGCCATGGCGGCGAGCCCCGCTTCATAGCCGTCCGCGCCACGTGCAACGCCGGTAAACAACTCATCAATCGCCACCGCACGATAGGGCTGCGCGCCGAACACACGGCGCGCGAGCGCGGCATCGGCCCCCGGCTCCATCAGCAAGCACGCAATTTTCTCGGCCTGCACACGCTTTGCCATCGCCAGCACATGTTTTGCCCCCGGCTTGTGCTCGGGCTCGTGGGTGAGGCTGCCTCGAAACGTCAGCCCGAGCGCGGCATCGAGATAGTGGTAGGCATCGTGATAGGCAATCAGCGGAATGGCCTTGAGCGGCACAAAGCGTTGCTGCAATGCTGCTTTCCGGGCCGCAAGGCGGCTAGCGAAGGCCTCGGCATTGCGGTGATATATCTCGGCGCTGGCGGGGTCTCGTGTGGCCAGTGCCGCGGCCAGCGCGCGGGCGATGGTGGCGGCATTGTCCGGCTCGAGCCACAGGTGGGGGTCCAGCGAGCCGGGCACCGGTTTGGCATCGGCCAGCCGGCGGGCGGGCAACAAGGTCATGCCGGGCAGCGATTGCGCCACGAGCTGCGGCCGGCCCTTCACGGCCGCCACGAGAAAGTGCTCATGCGCCGGGCCGACCCACAGCACCAGGCTGGCGCTTGCCAGCCGGGCACGATCAGACGGTTTGAGCGCATATTCATGGCCAGAGGCGCCATCGGGCACGAGTTGCTGCGCTTGCCCGTGGCCGGCCAGCACGGCATCGGCAATCAGGGCCAGCGGACGAATGCTGGCCACTACTTCAATGGCGACAGCCGGCAGGCTGAGCAGCAGTAGGGTGGTGGCAACAATCAGGCGCATGGTCGGCCTCCTTATGAATTTTACGAGTCGGGCTATGGAGCGGTGACGGGGCTGCAGGCATCCAACGGCGACTGTCGCGGCAGAGCATGAGCGAAAGAAGACGTTGGCCGGGGCGATGCAGCCGGCGGTGGCCGATGTTATATTGTTGCAACTCTTCTGTCGCGGGGCCCCGCCATGAGCACGCCAGCCTTTCATCCGCATGATCACAGCCACTGCGTGCAAGATGCCCTCGCCGAGGCCGAACGCCTGTGTGCAGAGCGCGGCGTGCGCCTGACCGACATCCGCCGCCGTGTGCTGGAACTGGTATGGGCCAGCCACAAGCCGCTGGGCGCCTACGACATTCTCGATCAGCTCACCGCCGAGGGGCACAAGCC
>JAUXNL010000188.1 GCA_030684415.1 Moraxellaceae bacterium
CCCTCTCCCGGGGGGAGAGGGGATGGCATGACTAATGAACAGGGGTAACGGCTGCGAGCTGCGCCAACAGCTCAGGCTGCCGATCCTCCGGCAGCCGCCGGATCGCCGCCGCCACCCGCTCATGCGTCGCCCCATCCGTCAGCCGCAAACTCTCCAGATAGCGTGTGTTCAGCCCCGCCTGCACCAAGGCATCCAGCCACTGCGCCAACTGCGCATCACCCGCCCGGCACGCCTGCATGAGCAACTGCCGCTGTATGTCCACTTCTTGCGCCTCATGCCACCGCGTCAGCAACTCCCACTGACGGGTCGTCGCCACATGACGCAGCAGCCCCTCCAGCATCGACGGCCCCGCCTGCGCCAGCAGACAGCCCGCCCGGCGTTGCTGCGCCAGTGGCAGCGCACCCGTCAGCCGCAACCCCGGTGTCCACAGCCGGTGCTGATGCGCGGCCTGCATCAGATTGAGCACAGCCCTGTCGTCCAGCGCGGCGCCGACAGTGGCCATCAGCACCAGCGTGTCCGTCTCCATCAGGTTGAGCAGCGGCAGCAGATCGGCCCAGCGGTTGTTGGCGTCGGCGGCGTGCAGGATGCGGGCGAGCGTGGCGGGCTGTTGTAGCGCCGGCAGTTCCAGCAGGGTGAGTTGAGTGCCTTCGTCGAGCAGGGGCAGCAGCATCAGCAGCGAGGGCCACAAATCGTGGGCCTCGGCGGCGCCGACAATCGCGCTCATCACGTCGGGCTCATGCACAGTGGCTGTGAGCGCCAGCCGGCCCCGGCTGACCTTGCTGAGGTCGGCCAGAATCGGCAAGGCGGCGTGCCACAACTGGTGCTGGTGGATGCTGCGCACGAGGTTGTTCAGCAGCGCATCGCTCTGGCAACTCAGGCCGTCACCAAAGCGTGCGCGCCGGGGGGCGTCCAGGCGCTGCATCAGGTAGAGCGCCACCGGCCAGAAGCAGGCGGCGTCGGCGGCTTGCATCATGCGCGAGGCGCGCTCGTCGCTGATCAGGTCGGCCAGTTGGCGCAGCACTGTGTCGTCGTCAATGAACAGGGAGACTTGCAGCAACAGGGCGTCGTTGTCGTGCAGGGCCTCCAGCACGGCTTCGATGGCGGCCACCGGCAGGCCGGCGACCATTTCGCCCATGGTGGGCGCATCGCCGCGTGCCGCCAGTTCGGTAGCCACGGCAATCACGGTGGCCACCGGCATGCCCGCCAGCATGGGCAACACGCGGCGCGGGTCGGTGTGGATACAGACGTCGGTCAGGAAGCCCACCGGCTCATGCCGTGCCATGGCGATAGCATTGCCCGGCGGCAGGTGCGCCGTGGCGCGCGCCGACAGCAAGGGGCCGAGCCCCTTGCGCGCAATCAGGGCGCTCAGGCTGACCGGCAGCAAATGGCTGGCGGCGGCGATGCGCGCAAAGCGGTCGTGGTGGCGGTCGAAAAAACGGGCGCGAATGGCCAGGCGCATTTCGCGCAAGCGGCTGGCATCGAGTTGCTCCACAAAAGCGAGGCTGCCGGGCGTGGCTTGCAACAAACCTTCCAGCTTCAGGCGTTCGGCGTAGCGGTCGAGCCCGTGCATGTCAGACCCCCAGCAGCCGGCGCACCGACCCGCGCAGTAGTGCCGGAATGTGCTGCAGTGAGCGCTCGACGGCGGCATCGAGATCGGCTTCTTGGCGTTCGGCCTCGGCGCTGATGGCCAGCAGCAGTCGGGTTTGCTGTTCCGCTGGCAGTGCGCGCAGGGCTTCTTGCGCAGCAGCGGGCAGGTAATCCGGAAATTCGGGAGCGGAGGGGGCGGACATGGGGCATGTTCTCGTTATTATCGCCATCTCTGTGGCGGCCAGCAGGCGGCACCGTATTTTGCCGCTGCTTCACGCCGCACCGGCGCGCATCGCATCAGAGCGAGGACGCGGCGCGTGCAGGCAGGGGCTGCCATGATTTACCACGAGAACGGGCGCGCGGCCATGGCGTGGCTGACCTTGCACGGGATCCCGCTGACAGGTCGTGCCGGCCATATTGCCGCATGTGTGGGTGAAAGCGTTCCTGGATAGGTTGCCGGCCGTGCTGCAGCGTGTGTTCGCGGCCGTGCTGGCGACAAGGCGCGACGGAGGCGGGAGCGGTGTATGTCGGCGTGGCAACTGACGGTGCGGTAGCCAAGAGCGGTGCCGTGTGCAGGCCCGCTGTCCACAGAATAGCGGCCGAGAGGCCTTGGAGACATTGATGCTGGATGAATTGTTGCAACACGCCACCACAGCCGACTCGGTGGTGATTCCCGAAGGCTGGGGCCAGGGGCGTGCGACCTACGGCGGGTTGGTCGCGGCGCTGCTCTGCCAGCGCTTGCTGGGAGCGGTGGGGGAGGGCCGCGTGCTGCGGTCGGCCACGGTGTCGTTTGTGGGGCCGGTGGCGACCGGGCCGGCGGAGTTGTCGGTGGAGATATTCCGCAGTGGCAAGTCAGTCACACAGGCCGAGGCCAGGCTGCGCCAGAACGGCGAAGTACTGGCGGTGTTGCTCGCCAGTTTTGGCGCCACGCGCGCCTCCGGCATTGTGGTGGCGCCAGCGGCGGCTCCGGCGCTTAAGCCGGTGGAAGAAGCGCAGGCGTTTCCGTATATCCCCGGGGTGGTGCCGGATTTCATTCGTCATATCGACATGCGTCTGGCGGCCGGCGGCATGCCCTTTACCGGCGCCGAGCAACCGGACTTTGCCGGCTGGATGCGCTACCGCGAAGCGCCGGCAAAATTTTCGCTGGTGCATCTCTTCGGCCTGATTGATTGCTGGCCGCCGTCCGTACTGCCGATGCTGAAGACCCTCGCACCGGCCAGCTCGCTGTGCTGGACGCTCGAATTTCTGCAATTTCCGGAAACGGCGACGGGCGAGAGCTGGTGGCAATACGCCGTGCAAACAGATGCCAGCGCCGAAGGCTATGTGCACACCGAAGCGAAAATTCATGACGACAGCGGCCGGCTGGTCGCCATCAGCCGCCAGACCATTACCGTGTTTGCATGAGCCTGCCGATTGACGCCGTGCTGCCCGCGCTGTTGCAAGCGCTGGCAGCGGGCAACGCCGCTGTTTTGCAGGCGCCGCCCGGCACCGGCAAAACCACGCGTGTGCCGCTGGCCTTGCTGACGGCAGAATTTCTCGATGGCAAAAAAATCGTGATGCTGGAGCCGCGACGGCTCGCCGCGCGTTCGGCGGCACGCTACATGGCGGCCTTGCTGGGCGAAGAGGTGGGCCACACCGTGGGGTACCGCACGCGGCTCGACACGAAAATCTCGGCCGCCACGCGGATTGAAGTGGTCACCGAGGGCATTCTCACGCGCCTGCTGCAAGCCGATGCCGAACTCTCCGGGTACGGCATCGTGATTTTTGATGAATTCCATGAACGCTCGCTGCAAGCCGACCTTGGCCTGGCGCTGACCCGCGAATGCCAGCAGGTGCTGCGCGACGACCTGCGCCTGCTGGTGATGTCGGCCACGCTCGATGCCGCGCCAGTGGCGGCGTTGCTGGGCGATGCCCCCGTGCTCACCTGCACGGGGCAGATGCATGCGGTGGACACGCGGTATGCGCCGCCGGGGCGTCTGCCCTGGCTCGATCATCTGGCGCAGGTGGTGCGCGAAACGCTCGCGACTGAAAGCGGATCGCTGCTGGTTTTTCTGCCGGGTGAAGGCGAAATCCGGCGGTTGGCGGAACGGCTGGCCGACGACAGAGGCAGTGGTTTGCCAGCGGGCGTGCATCTCGCGCCTTTATATGGGCAGCTCAATGCCGAGGCGCAGGACTTTGCGATTTCGCCAGCGCCCGCCGGCCAGCGCAAGGTGGTGCTCGCGACCTCGATTGCCGAAACCAGCCTCACGATTGAGGGCATTCGCGTCGTGATTGATGCGGGATTTGTGCGCGCGCCGGAATACGACCCGGGCAGCGCGATGACGCGTCTGGTCACGCGCCGGCTGGCGGCGGCGAATGCCGGCCAGCGTCGGGGGCGAGCCGGGCGCTTGGGGCCGGGGGTGTGCATCCGTCTCTGGAGCGAAGAAGAAAATTCGCGGCTGCAACCGTTTGCAGTGCCGGAAATTGCGCAGGCCGATCTGGCGGCCACCGTGCTTGAACTGGCGCAGTGGGGCGTGCATGACCCGGTGCAAATGGCGTGGCTGGATGTGCCGCCAGCCGCCGCATGGGCGCAGGCGGTGGCGTTGCTGCAACAGTTGGAGGCGCTGGACGCAAAGGCGGCGATGACCGCCCACGGCCGCGCCATGCTCGCACTCGGGTTGCCGCCACGGCTGGCGCATATGGTGTTGCGCGGTCGCGCGCGCGGGCTGGGTGACCTGGCCGCTGATCTGGCGGCGCTCTTGTCTGAGCGCGACCTGTTTGCGCCGGGCCAGGGGGCCGATCTGCACGACCGGCTCATGTTGCTGCAAGGCGAGCAGATGCCCGCCGGCGTTGATCGCGGGCGTTTGCGGCTGGTGCGCGAAGGGGCGCGCCGCTTGCAGCCGCGTCAGGCGATACAGCGCGGCGGCAGTGGCAGTGAAGCCGCCGGTCTGCTGCTGGCACTGGCCTATCCCGATCGGGTAGCGCAACGTCGCCCGGGTACGGCAGCGCGGTATGTGCTGGCCAATGGCCGAGGTGCTTTTTTGCCAGAAGAGGACCGTCTGGCGCGCGAGCCGTGGCTGGTGGTGGCCGAGCTCGATGGCCAGGCTCGCGAAGCCCGCATTTTTTTGGCGGCCAGCGTAACGCCGGCCGATCTGGAGGAGGTGCTGGCCAGCGCCATTACCCGCCGGGAGTTCGTGAGCTGGGAGGCCGCGACGCAGTCGGTGCAGGCGCGCGAACAGCGCGTGCTCGGTGCGCTGGTGCTGGAAGACCGTGCGCTGGCCAGTGCCACGCCGGCCAGCGTGCAGGCCGTGCTCGTGCACGCCATCCAGACGGCGGGTGTGGGCGTGCTGCCGTGGGCGGACGCGCTGCGCCAATGGCAGGCGCGCGTGCATTTGCTGCAGACACTGGCGCCGGCGGAGTGGCCGGCGGTGAGCGATGCGGCACTCGCCGCGCGGCTGGCGGAATGGGCCGGACCATGGCTCGAGGGCCTGTCACGGTTTTCACATCTGGCGAAATTTCCCTTGCAGGACGCGCTGACCGCGCAGCTCGACTGGGCGCAACAGCAAACGCTCGAGCGCGAACTGCCAACGCATCTTGTTGTGCCCACCGGCTCACGTATCGCCATTGATTACACGGCGGAGCATGGCCCGGTGCTGGCGGTGAAGTTGCAGGAAATGTTCGGGTTGATGGAAACGCCGGCACTGGCGGGGGGACGGGTGCCGCTGACGATTCATCTCCTGTCGCCGGCGCAGCGACCGGTGGCAGTGACGCAGGATCTGGCAAGCTTCTGGGCAAATGCCTATGCCGATGTGCGCCGCGATTTGCGCGGGCGGTATCCGCGGCATCCCTGGCCGGACGATCCGTTTACGGCCGTCGCGCAGCGCGGCGTAAAGCATCCGCGCAAGCCGGCTTGACGCTACGCACGTCTGCCGGCGGCACTTTCCTGTGGTGGAATTGCCGCTACTTTCACCTTCAGCACTCGCCTTGCCGCCGTTTCGATGGCTGTCGCTCTGGGTTACGGCCGTGTGGCTTCGGTTTTTCCGCCGGGCACGCCGCGCTGACGTCGAGCGGGATGGGGGAGGCCTGAGCCGGCGACTGCAAAATACTGTCGAAGCAGTCTGACTCCCGTCGACAGGGCGCAGGGTAAAAAGTTCGACAGGGCTCAGGGTGAAGAGTGAAGAGAAGAGTGGCGGGTTTCGTTGCACAGGCGCTGTTCACTCGCGCCGCCATCGCGACATCCCGTCCCTCATGGATGTGATGCACGCCTTCGTGGGAGTGGCTTTTGCGGGAGCAGCCTTGCCTGTGCGGTACGCACAGATGGCGGTCTGCTGCGGCACAGGCGGCGAGGGCTGTTTTGCTCTGCTGAGGTGCCGGCCATCCAACGAGGGTGGCCCAGGGCGGGTATCACTCGCGGCGATAGTCGCGTGGCGTCTGCCCCGTCCAGCGCTTGAACGCCCGCGCGAAATTCGACACATCGTTATAGCCGACACGAAAGGCGATTTCGCTCACCGGCAAATCGGTTTCCACCAGCAGGCGCGTGGCTCGCTCGCGCAACACCTCATCGACGATGTCACGGTAATTCTGCCCTTCTTCTTGCAAGCGACGCTTGAGGGTGCGTGACGACACATGCAGCCCTTCCGCCATCTGCTCCAGAGACGGTGCACCTTCCTCCTGATCCAGCAGGCGGCGCCGGACTTCGTCGCCCAGGGTTTCCGTCACGGCAAACAACTGGTGGAATTCTGCCTCGCACTGCTCGCGGGCCAGCGCGGCCACCGCCGGGTCTGCCAGGCGTGGACGCCGCTCGAGCTGGCGCACGCTGCCCCGCACCATGCAAGCCGGCTTGCCGAAGTGGACCGGCACCGGCAGGCGCTCGGCCATGCCGGCGTAATGCGGCGGCTCATGGCCCGTCATCCACACTTCCACGCCGTCCACGGCCTCATCGTTGAGTTGTTGCAGCATGTAGACGAGGCCCATGAGCATGGCCTCCATGATGAAGTCGGTATGCCGGCCCAACGGCATGAGCGTGCGCAGCTCCAGCATCACCACGTCGTTTTCTTCGCTCCAGAGAAACTCCAGAAACGGTGCGCGCAAACTGAGGTAACGGGTGCCGGCTTCCAGCGCATCGCGCAAGGTCAGGCTGGACAGCGCCAGCAGGCCGAGCGAGCCATGCAGGGTGACCTTGAGCGCACTGGCGTAGCGGAAGCCCAGTCCTTCATGGCCGGCCACCAGCAAACCGCGCTGCACCACGCGCGCGCCGTGCTCGATCTGCACGCGGCAATCCGGCTGCAGGAGCCGGGCACGGTCAAACGGCATGCCATCGAGCAAGCGGCTCTCGTCATAACCCAGCTCGCGCAGGAGATCGCAAAACAGCAATACATAGATGCCGGGAATGCCGGGCAGCGTCTGGCGACGGCGTGCGGGAGATTGTCCTGATTTCACCGAAAACTGGCCTCGTGGCACCGGCGGGACGGCGGCGTGATGGCCACTATAAGTCGGCCATCCCCTGTGGCAAAGCCCACACCCGCAGTAATGAGGTTTTCCATGGCCACGTCCGCCCGCACTTTGCGCACTGTCTCTCCTGTTGCCGCTGCCATTGCCACTCCTGATCACGTCAGCATCAAGCCCCAGCGCATGAACCTGCAGTTCAGCAGCGACACCCCGCGTTACTGGTTCGACAACGATCCGGTCGTGACCCACTTCCTCAATGCCATGTCGCTCAGCTTCCCTGACGGCGAACGGTTTTTTGTGGATTCGGTGCGTCAGTTCCGCGACCGCGTGGAAGACCCGAAGCGGCAGAAAGACATTTCCGGCTTCATTGGCCAGGAAGCCATGCACTCGCTGGAGCACACCAGCTTCAACCGTTTCCTCGACACCAAGGGTTACGCCAAGCTGACCAAGCAGGCTGAAAAAACCGCGCGCCTTTTGCTGAAAGGCGCGTACATCCGTTTCACCACGCATGAGCAACTGGCGGCCACGGCGGCGCTAGAGCACCTGACCGCGATTCTGGCCGACGCCCTGCTGCGCGACGACAAGACCATGGCCTCCATCCACCCCGGTGCGCGCGCCCTCTGGATGTGGCATGCCATCGAAGAAACCGAACACAAGGCTGTGGCCTTCGATCTGTATCAGGATGTGGATGGCCGTCATGCACAGCGCAAGTTCATGCTGATTGCCGGTACGGTTTTTCTAGCGGCCTACACCGGCGTTTTTACCTGGAAATTCCTCAAGCAGGACGGGATGCACAAGCGTCCGTTGGTGCTGGCGCGTGGCCTGTGGAAGCTGTTCGGTCGCGATGGTCTTGTCACGCGCATCGTGCCGGACTACCTCGATTTTTTCCGCGACGACTTCCATCCCTGGATGCACGAGAACTCTGCGCTCATCGCCAAATGGCGCCGTCAGCTTGACGACATCCATGAGGCCCAGGCGGCTTGAGCCGCAGTTTGAAGAGGCTGCGCGTAAGCTGCTGTTTGGGAACTAACAGCTTGCTGAAAAAGTCCCTCCCGAGCTTTTTCAGCCCGCGATTCCGGCACGGTTCCGGAATCGTTCCACGCTGAATCAATCACTTGCGCGTGATTGATTCGCGACCCGGCCATCCTTGGCCGGGAAACAGCTTGCTGAAAAGCATTTTTCAGCAAGCTGTTAACGCGTAAGCTGCTGGAGTGAGAGGCAACACCTGAGCTGGCTCCCAAGTAAAAGCGTGATTTGTCTGAACGAAGCGCGGATCGCCTGAACTGGCCCCGCCCATAAAAAATCCCGGCATTGCCGGGATTTTTTATGGGCGCGTTCGCGCGTGCGAATCACTTCTCGACGAAGGCGCGCTCGATCACATAATCACCCGGCTTGTTACTGGTGCCTTCGGTGAAGCCGCGCTCTTCGAGAATCACGACGAGGTCTTTGAGCATGCTCGGGCTACCGCAAATCATCACGCGGTCGGTTTCCGGGTTCAGCTCGGGCAGGCCGATGTCAGCGGCAAACTTGCCGCTGTTGATAAGGTCGGTCAGGCGGCCCTGGTTCTTGTAGTCCTCGCGCGTCACGGTTGGGTAATACACCAGTTTTTCGCGTACCAGCTCGCCGAAAAATTCGTTTTCGGGCAGCTCTTTGGTGATGTAGTCGTGATAGCCCAGTTCGCTGACTTCACGCACGCCGTGGGTGAGCACGACCTTGTCGAACGCTTCGTAGAACTCGGGGTCGCGGATCACGCTCATGAAGGGCGCAAGACCGGTGCCGGTGCTGAGCATGTACAGGTTCTTGCCCGGCTTCAGGTTGTCCATGATCAACGAGCCGGTGGGCTTGCGGCTGACCATCAGCGTGTCACCCACCTTCAAGTGTTGCAGGCGCGAGGTGAGCGGGCCGTCCTGGACCTTGATGCTGTAGAACTCGAGATGTTCTTCGTAGTGCGCGCTGACGATGGAGTAGGCGCGCATCAGCGGCTTGCCGTTCACTTCCAGGCCGATCATCACGAACTGGCCGGTCTTGAAACGCAGGGCAGGGTCGCGTGTGGTGGTGAAGCTGAACAGGGTGTCGTTCCAGTGATGGACGCTGAGTACGGTTTCGTTGGCGAAGGCGGACATGGGGCCGGTCTCGTCGTTGGCTGTGGTGGGGCTGGCGGGTAGCCGGCCGCGGTGTCGGGTCCGGACGTGGTGCATCCGGGTGCGCTTTGTATCAAGGCCGGCTTATAAGCTCAAATGCATATTTCTGATGGAATCATGCATTTTTGCTGATGGCCTATGGCCGGTAAACCATTCTACGCAGATGCGCTGATGGCTGGCTTGACGGTAGTCAGTCGCTGGTTTGACCGCAGAGGACAGCATCCAGGTGTGCCCGGCGGCTCTTGATACATGGCGCCTGCGGTGGCGGGGCGCCTATGCTGGGCTTTGCTTTTTTGCTTGCTGCCGCGCCCAGCGCGATGAGGATGCCCCGACGTGAATTTCTCCCTGAGCCAGGATTACCCGGTCAGTCTGGATGTGCTGTGGCCGGTTTATGGTCACCCTGTGTATCTGGAGGCCAAATACCGTGCCTTGGGGGCGCAACGCATTGACGTGCAGGACGCCTTTACCGACGAAAACGAAATCTGTGTGCGTCTTGAGCGGACGATCAGCCCGGACCTCGACCGGGTGCCGGAGTGGGCGCGGCGGATGGTCGCCCGCGATTACGTGATGCGGCACGAAAACCATTGCCGGCGTACGTCGCCGCAGCATTCCGATGTCAGCCTGCGCATCACGCCGCTGGGCTCGCCGGTGAACATTTCCGCGCGCGGCACCTTTGGTGAGGTGCGCACGGGGCAGACACGGCTGGCGCTGGTCTTCGAGGTGCAGTGCAGCCTTCCGTTGGTGGGGCGCAAGGTGGCCGAGATTTTTGCCGGCAAGATCCGCGAGGCGCTGGTGGAAGACCACGAATTCACCTTGGCGTATATCGGCCAGCGCTGACACTGCTGTGAACTCTTCCCGCAGGGCAGGCACACCTGCCCTGCGGATGCCTGGCTGAACTCGTATCGACAACGGTTCTGTCCTTGTGGGAGCGGCTTTAGCCGCGAAGATGCTGGAGGAGGGTTTATAGCGGGCTATTCGCGGCTAAAGCCGCTCCCACAGGTACTGCTCCCACAGAGGTCGTTGTAGCGGAGGAGTTGGTGGCGGTTCGGGCGGCTGCCTGTGTTGTGCGTGTGAGTCCGCATCCTCATTTGCAAAGGCTCGGTGTGGCCATCGGCTGGGGGCTAGATGGTCATTGCGTGTGTGGATGCTTCCAAAAGCTGTGCGGTCGGTTCTGCCCTTGTGGGAGCGGCTTTAGCCGCGAAGATGTTGGGGGAGGATTTATAGCGGGCTATTCGCGGCTAAAGCCGCTCCCACAGAGTCCGCTCCCACAGAATCCGCTCCCACAGAATCCGCTCCTGCGGGGGCTGCTCCCACAGAAGCTGTGGTAACGGCGGGGCCGCAGGCGTGCAGGGCCTCAGGGGCTGGCGGGCGCTGAGCTGCTGCGCAGGTAGCCGGTAATCATCACGGTCAGTCCATCCACGATGTCGTCTTCTTTCAGCAGCCCGCTGTCCTGGCTTATGAAGCGCACCAGCGTGAACAGCACGCTGTTGTAGGTGATGAAGAGCCGTACCGGCAGGTTTTCCACCGGGTATTTGCCCACATGCTGCAAGAAGTAGAGGCGGCCGATATCCATGATGTGGCGCTCCAGCACGTCAGCGACGCGGTCGACCGGCAGGCGGTGCCAGTTGCGGGCCAGCTCAAGGTAGAAGCCTTCGTCCTCGTGCATATAGGTGAGCGTGACCCGGATGGCCATGCGCACCATGTCCTCCAGCTCCAGCTTCCCCGCCAGGCCGACTTGCTGGTTGAGCAGACGGGTGAGGTCGTGTGCGAGCTTTTCCAGCAGGGCGGCGATCAGCGCCTCCTTGCTGTCGAAGTATTGGTAGAGTGAGCCCACGCTTACCCCGGCCGTCTCGGCTATCAAGGGGGTGGTGGTGCCATCCAGACCATTTTTGGCGATGCAGCGGGCCGTGGCTTCAACCAGGGTGTCGACCATCTGACGGGAGCGTTGCTGCTGGGGCTTTTTGCGCATGGAGAGTGCTCCGTTGGTGGTGCTGGCTCAGGAACTTACGTGAAGCTCGAGGTCTTGTGCGGCGGGCTTGGTGTCGCCGCGGGTATTTCCATCAAGGAAGCTCGGGATGGCCCGGCCGGCTTTCGATGCATCTGTCGCCACTGTCTGAAAACGAAGGACGCCTGCCTGAAAACAAAGGACTCCTGCGTCGCCTCGTCGAGAGTCGCCAGTGGAGGCGTCAGGGCGACCAATGTGAGGTTGCGCAGCGACTCCCTGATGCACAGGGCTCACGCCATCCCTATTTTCGGCGAGGCATGCTTCCGGCGACGACCTGTTGCCTCTTCCTTCCGGAGGGCATGAACGCGAATTGAACGCGAATGCATATTCGCATTAGTGTCCGTGACATACCAGACGTCCCGGAGACGCCCATGACTGCCCCTGCTTCCAGTGCTCGCCCCGTTCCCACCCGCGCTCGACCGTTCACCAAGGCCGGCCGGCGCAAACCGTTCTGGATGAAGCTGGTGGTCGGCCGGGACATGGCCCCGACCGAGCCTGAGTGGCGCGCGATGGTTGATGCGCTCTGGGATGGTGATCGCCCGATGGACGATCTGGTCGAGTGGATGTTTGCCAGCAACCCGCGTGAAGCACGAGCGCTGTTCGACCGCGCCATCAGCGAGGGTATCGGCAGCATCCCGGATGCACCCCAGCCACTGCGCGATTTTTTCAAAGAGGTAGAGAGGACACCGGCCTGGCTCGATCGTGAACTGCTGGAAGAAGGGGTGAGCTTCATCCACCGCACCGGGCTTGCAGGACCGTATGTGTTGCGTGATTTCGCGCTCATGGGCGGCTATCTGCTGTCGGGCTTCAACAAGGCGCTGGTGCTGACCGGCGCGCTCAACAAAGGCGCCTCGCAGCGCATCGCGGAAACAGGCAAGTGGTGGATCGACTGCACTGAGCACGGCGGCATGGAGCGCTTCGGCGCGGGCTTCAAATCGACGATTCATGTGCGCATGGTGCATGCGATGGTGCGCCGGCATCTGCCTAAAAATCCGGAATGGAACAACGCGGAATACGGCATTCCCGTGAACCAGATCGACATGGTGGCGACGTATCTCGCCTTCGGACCGGTGATGTTGATGGGCATGCGTGCGCTCGGCATTCCGGTGCTGCCGCGCGAATCACGTGCCGTCATGCATTTGTGGAAATACGCCGGCTGGCTGATGGGCGTGCAAGACAAATGGCTGGTCGATGACGAGCGCGCCGGCCTTGTGCTGCTCTATCAGACCTACATGACGCAAAGCCGTCCGGACTGGACCAGCAAAGAATTGGGCCATGCGTTGTCGCTGGAGCCGCTGGACCGCACGCTGCCCTGGCTCAAGGACTGGCCGCGTCTGCACGAGCTGCGCGTGAAAATGCTTTACCAGCAGCACCTCAGCGTGACCAGCCTGTTTTTCGGTAAGCAGCAGCGCCGCCAGTTGGGCTTGCCCGAGACCGTATTGCCGTGGTTTCCGCTGCTCACCGCCGGACCGCGCTTTGTGCGCTACACCAGCCAGAGCCTGTTGCCGGGCACACGCCGTCGGTTGGAAGAAAAGGGCCGGGCCGAACAGTTGGAGGCGCTCGGCACCATGTTTGGTGAGAAAGAGCACGACATCATTCGCCCCGGCGAAACGCATCCCGCGCACATCCGCTGAAGTGTGCGGAGAAAAAGTTTCAGCCCGCTGCCAGATCCCGGTGAAAGGATTCAACAATAAATTCCGGGATTTTGAACGCCGCCATGGCGGTGACCAGGAGAACAACATGTCTGCACCACTGCCGTATTTTTCAGAAACCAATCGCACCATCCGCCGTACACTGCCCGGGAGCCCGGGCTTGCCGGGTATCGGTCACAGCCTGGCTTTTCTCAATAATCCGGTGCAGACCGGGCTGCGCCTGTACAAAGAGCTGGGGCCGGTATTCTGGGTGAATGCACTGGGCATGACGTTTGTGCAAATGACGGGGCCAGAGGCCAACCAGTTCATTTTCCGGAATCAGGGCGATATTTTTTCCAACAGCCAAGGCTGGGATTTTTACATCGGCAAATTTTTCCGGCGCGGCATCATGCTGCTCGATTTCGAAGAGCACCGGCATCATCGCGGCATCATGCAGGCGGCATTCAAGAAGCCGGTGCTGGTGCAGTATCTGGCGCGCATGAACCCGGCCATCGAGCATGGCATGGACGGCTGGCGTAACGGTGATCATTTCCCGGTGCTGAAAAAAATAAAGCAGCTCACGCTCGACATGGCCACTGACGTGTTCATGGGTGAGAAACTCGGTCCCGAAGCCGACAAGGTGAACAAGGCCTTTGTGGATTGTGTGCGTGCCGGTACGTCGCTGGTGCGCTACCCCGTGCCGGGCGGACGCTGGAAGAAAGGGCTGGAAGGCCGCAAGGTGCTTGAGGCGTTTTTCCACTCGCGCATTGCACAGAAGCGTGCCAATCCCGGCGATGATCTGTTCTCGCGCTTGTGCCAGGCAGAAGATGAGCTGGGA
>JAUXNL010000212.1 GCA_030684415.1 Moraxellaceae bacterium
GCAAAGTCAGCCGTGCCATCTGCCGCCATTTCAGCAATCTGCTGTGGCGTCCCCTGATGCATGTGCAGGGCTACTTCAGGATACTGGCTGATGAAGCGTTCAATGATCTTCGGCAGCCGGTAGCGCGCCTGGGTATGGGTGGTCGCGATGGAAAGATGGCCGCGCTTCTGATCCGTGTACTCCAGCGCAATCTGGCGGATGTTTTCAGTCTTGCGCAGGATGTCACCCGCAATGGCCAGAATGGCCTGGCCGGCCGGTGTGACACGGGTCAGGTGTTTGCCGCTACGCGAGAAGATTTCGACACCCAGCTCGTCTTCCAGCAGGCGAATCTGTTTGCTGATGCCTGGTTGGGAGGTATACAGGCTCTGGGCTGTCAGCGAGACGTTCAGCTCGTGGTGCGCGACCTCCCAGATATAGCGCAGTTGCTGCAGCTTCATGATCCCTCCCGCTGTCTCTATCCAAAGGCCAGTCATTTGGCTATAAGCCACGCACTGAACAAGTGTTTGGCAGCATAGACCAGCCCTCTGGAGGCTGCCAGCCCGCCGGGCAGGACGCCTCCGCCCATGAATAGCCACTCCTGGCCGAAAAAAGCCGTAAAACGATGCCTGGCCCCGTGGGAAAAGCGCCTCCACTCCCCTAGAATCGTGCTCTTTTGCGCATGACCGGTACCCGAAATGGCTGAAACCCGCATAGAAAACGTGAACATCCGCTCCATTGAGCTGCTGATCACCCCGGAAGAACTGAAGCGCGAGATGCCCCTGTCCGACGCCGCCCGTGCCACCGTGCTGGCCGGCCGCGAGACCATCCGCAACATTCTTGACGGCCGTGACCACCGCCTGTTCCTGGTGCTGGGCCCTTGCTCCATCCATGACCTCAAGGCCGCTCATGAGTACGCCGAACGCCTGAAGACATTGGCCGCCGAAGTCGCCGATACCATCTATATCGTCATGCGGGTGTATTTCGAAAAGCCCCGCACCACCGTGGGCTGGAAGGGGCTGATCAACGACCCCTACATGGACGACACGTTCAAGATCCAGGATGGCCTGCATATCGGCCGCAAGCTGCTGCTCGAACTGAACGAGATGGGACTGCCCTGCGCCACCGAGGCACTGGACCCGATGTCGCCGCAGTACCTGCATGATCTGATCGCCTGGTCGGCCATTGGCGCGCGCACGACGGAATCGCAGACGCATCGCGAGATGTCGTCCGGCCTGTCATCTCCCGTTGGCTTCAAGAATGGCACGGACGGCGGCCTGAAAGTGGCGATCAATGCCCTGCTGTCGATGGCCAATCCGCACAGCTTCCTCGGCATCGATGGTGCCGGCCAGATCGCCATCATCAACACCAATGGCAACCCTTACGGCCATGTTGTCCTGCGCGGCGGTGACGGCAAGCCCAACTACGACTCCGTGTCGGTTGCACTGGCAGAGCGTGAGCTGGAGAAGTCAAAGCTCAAGCCCAACATCATGATTGACGCGTCGCACGCCAACTCCAACATGGACCCGGGCCTGCAGCCGCTCGTGATGG
>JAUXNL010000214.1 GCA_030684415.1 Moraxellaceae bacterium
CCCCATGCAAGTGCGCGACCAGGCTGCGCTACGCCCCGACAATCGCCCTTCAGCGAAGGGCGCAATCATACCGAAACAGACCGACTTGTCTAGCCCATTCAGAGGGCATCTCACGATAAAACTAGCGAGCGAGAAGCACGGCGACCTGCTCCAACTCCTTGATCATGTCCTGAACCACAACATGAAAAATCCCGTCACCCGGCGCATTAAGACCCGACAGGCTGGCTTGCTCTGTCATCGCCAACTCTTCTTTTTCCGGCTGCTTGGCTTCATTCAGCTGCAAACGTGCGCCACCAATCGTATAACCCTGCTCGTACAACAGGCTACGAATGTTGCGAATGATCATCACATCCTGACGCTGGTAGTAGCGACGGTTGCCACGACGCTTCACCGGCTTCAGTTGCGGAAACTCCTGCTCCCAATAGCGCAGCACATGCGGCTTCACATCGCAAAGATCACTGACCTCACCAATGGTGAAATAGCGCTTGCTGGGAATTTCCGGCAGTTGTGCGTTATTGCTGGGTTCTAGCATATGCTTCGACTCTGGCCTTCAGTTTCTGTCCGGGGCGAAAGGTCACGACACGCCGGGCAGTAATGGGAATTTCTTCACCGGTTTTGGGGTTACGCCCCGGTCGCTGGCGCTTGTCTCGCAAATCGAAGTTGCCAAAGCCTGAAAGCTTGACCGGCTCGTTATGCTCAAGGGCATGGCGGATTTCTTCAAAGAACATCTCCACCATTTCCTTTGCTTCACGCTTGTTCAGGCCAAGCTCTTCGAACAGCTGCTCAGCCATCTCAGCCTTGGTCAGTGCCGTCATCTCAGTCCCTCAACGTGATGCCGAAACGCTGTTTCAGCAGATCCGTTACTGCCGCTACCCGCACCTGAATCTCATCTTCCAGCAAAGTCCGTTCTACATGCTGCCAGACCATGCCGATCGCCAAACTGCGCATGCCCTCGGCCACACCCGCTCCTTCGTAAACATCGAAGAGCCTGCAGTCCGTCAGGTCCTCTCCCGCCGCCCCCCGTACCGCTTCAACAATGTCGGCAGCCGGCAGCTCACGCGGGACCAGTACCGCAATATCACGACGCACCTCAGGGAACCTGGACAGCTCACTGAAGGATGGCAAGGCGCCCTCGCCCACCCATTCAAGGCAAAGCTCGAAAAGATAAACCGGACCAGAGAGCCCCAGATCGCTGGCGAGTTGAGGGTGCAACCGGCCCAGCCAGCCAATCGCACGACCCCCGGCAACGATCTCTGCCGTTTGCCCCGGGTGTAGCGCCGGATGGATGGACGCTTTGTAGGCGACTCTATCAGATGCACCCAGTAGCGCAACAAGACGCTCAATATTTCCTTTGATATCAAAGAAATCAAGGTCTTTTTTGATGTGACTCCACAACTCAGGATGAACGGTCGCCGTGGCGACACCCGCCAGCATGCGCTCCTGACGCAGCCCCTGCTCGGACGGCACGAAGCGCAATCCCGTCTCGAACAGCCGGACCCGGGCTTGCTGACGGTTCTGGTTGTACTGGACGGCACGCAACAGCCCCGCCCAAAGCGTGGTCCGCATGACCGACAGATCGGCGGAGAGCGGATTCGCCAACGCCAGCGGACGCGCAGAAGGGTCCAGCTTGGCCAGCAAGCCAGGCTCCACAAAGCTCATGGTGATGGCTTCCTGATAGCCCATGTCCACGAACAGGCGCTTGATGGTGCCTTCATCCGCCGCCATTTCATTGCGGGGTGCCAACCGGATGTCCGCCTTGGGCGCGGTCACCGGCAGGTTGTTGTAACCATGAATGCGGGCCAACTCCTCGATGAGGTCGACCTCGATAGAGATATCGAAGCGCCATGAGGGCGGCAATACCCGCCAATCCGCATCCGTGCGCGTCAGCGTCATTCCTAAGCGGGAAAGAATGTCCTCGATATCGTCAGCGGCCATGGCGAAGCCCAGAACCCGCTCCACTCGTGACTTGCGCAGCAAAATGGCCTGCCGGACCGGCAGATCAGCAGAGGACTCCGACACGGTGACGGGCCCCGCCTGCCCCCCGCAAATGGACAGGATCAATGCTGTTGCACGCTCCAGAGCCTCCATCTGAAGCCGGAAATCCACACCCCGCTCGAAACGATGCGAAGAATCGGTATGCAGGCCATAGGAGCGCGCCTTGCCGGCAACCGCCAGCGGCGCAAAAAAAGCACTCTCGAGAAAGATGTCACGGGTTGACGTGCTGACGGCGCTGGCCTGCCCGCCCATGACACCGGCCATGGCCAACGGTTTCGCCGCATCGGCAATCACAAGCGTGTCGGCTCGAAGGGTAACAGTCTGGCCATCCAGCAATTGCAGCGACTCCCCCTCCTCTGCCATACGCACAACAATCCCGCCCTGCAACATCGCCTTGTCGAAGGCATGCATGGGTTGGCCAAGCTCCAGCAGCACGTAGTTGGTGACATCCACCACGGGGCTGATGGCGCGCACGCCTGCACGCCGCAGCTTTTCGACCATCCACAGCGGGGTTTGCGCGGCAGCGTTGACGCCACGAAGCACCCGACCCGCGTAATAAGGACAGGCCGCCGGCGCTGCCAATGTCACCGTCAAGGCTTCATCGTGCGCTGGGGCCGCAGGCGTCATCGCCGGTGCACACACATCAAGACGATTGAGCACACCCGCCTCACGGGCCAGACCGCGCAAGCTCAGGCAGTCCCCACGATTAGGCGTGATGCCCAACTCCACAAGAGTGTCATCCAGTTGCAGGTAGTCACGAATGTCTGCGCCCACGGGCGCATCAACCGGCAACTCCATCAAGCCATCAGCGGACTCTGCCAGTCCCAGCTCAGCCTCGGAGCACAGCATGCCGGCGGACTCGACACCGCGCAGCTTGGCTGGCTTGATCCGGAAATCACCCGGCAACACCGCTCCCACCACCGCCACTGGCACGCGCAACCCCGGACGCACATTCGCGGCACCACAGACAATTTGCAGCACATCGCCACCCGCGTTCACGCGAGTGACCCGCAGCTTGTCGGCATCGGGATGCGGCGCCACTTCCAGCACTTCACCCACAAACACACCCTGAAATGGTGGCGCCACTGGCACAATGGCATCGACCTCAAGGCCGGCCATGGTCAGCTGATGACCAAAATCAGCCATCTCCAGTGCCGGGCTGACCCATTCACGCAACCATTTCTCGCTGAATTGCATCTTGCGACTCACTTGCCTTTATTCAGGCTTCAAGTATTCAGG
>JAUXNL010000224.1 GCA_030684415.1 Moraxellaceae bacterium
CATCTGTGACGTGCGACGTAGCACTCCGCCAACACCGACTGCGCCACCAGTCGCCCCGGAGACAGTAATCGACGCAGAGCGCCCGTCAGCCAGCGGCGTAAACTGGGCCAGCCTCACGCTGGCTCCGGTAGAGAAAGAAGAAGCCCCCGAGCCGCCACCCACCACCCCTACCGTTGTGAGCACATCACGCGGCACAACCGCTCCCGCCTCTCCCTATGCCGTCAGTGCCAGCAACCGCCAGAGCAACCGCGCCACCCCTGACGACAACAGCTCGGGCGGCGGCAAAGCTGCCCATGTCCCTGACGAAGTGAGGGGCCTGAGCTGGGGTGGCTTTTTCATGAACTGGATTTGGGGGCTGTTCAACGGCAGCTATATCGCCCTGCTCTGCTTTGTACCGCTGCTGGGATTTTTCGTGCCTTTTTATCTGCTCTTCAAGGGGCGCGAGCTAGCTTGGCAAAACAAGCGCTGGGACAGCGTGGAAGACTTCAACAAAGTGCAACGGCGATGGGGAATCGCCGGTCTGGTTCTTACGATCATCGGTATCTGGAGCGTGTACAAGGCGATCTATTTCGTACAAGAAAACGTCACTGCGGAAATAGAGAAACAGGCGCGCATGTCGGATGACGAACGAGAAGCTCAGCGCCAGGAGGTGCTTGATGGCATCGAAGACCCGAAGCTGCGGCAACAAATGGAGCAGTTCTACGAACAGATGGACGACATACAAAGACGCTCACGCTAGGCGACCTGCATATATCAGGGGCCCTCGCCGGATTTCGCGCCTGAAACGTCGTCCGCCTCCTGATTCAACCCATCGATTTTGCTCCATCAACTACTGTACAGGTAGCCAGTCCCTGATCACTGTGGTATTCAGCAACCTGAACCGGCGCACGACACATCCCGCCTGATACCCGCCACGCCGCAGGAGCTCTTTCTTGATCGCACGCCTCACCGGAACACTTGTAGAAAAGCAGCCGCCCGTCCTCGTGGTCGACGCGCAAGGCGTCGGCTACGAGCTCGACGCACCCATGAGTACCTTTTACCGGCTGACGCTGGGTGCGGTGGTCACACTCTTCGTGCAGCAGGTGATCCGCGACGATGCCCATCTGCTCTTCGGTTTTGCCTCGCGCGAAGAGCGTGACCTGTTCCGGACCCTGATCAAGGTAAATGGCGTCGGTCCGAAAATGGCGCTGGCCATTCTTTCGGGCA
>JAUXNL010000226.1 GCA_030684415.1 Moraxellaceae bacterium
CCTGAACGTGCTGATCCCGGGTCAGGCCGTCGGTGAATTGCAGGGTCTCCAGGAGGCCTTCCAACATAGCCGGCTCAACTTCATCTACCATGCGACAACGATGGAATATCTCGTCGGCCTGTTCTGCGTCGCGCTCGGCATGACGGTCTTCGTGGCCGGGCGCACCATCAACCGTCTCGTCCGCAATTGGTTCGTGGCCCGCGTGCCCGGCTTCGGCAAGGAAGCCCTTTAACCCCGAATTCATCCTTAACATGAGCACTTCCTCTGTTCCCTCTCCCTCCCGCCGCGCCTTCCTCACCAAGGGCGCCCTCCTCGGCTTCGCCGCCAGCCCGATTGCCGCGCTGGCCGCGTCCAACCGCAAGGAAGGTGCCGTGCTGAACAGCAAGCGCCCGGACTCCCCCTACGGCCACACCGATCCGGAGAACATCATCTATTCGGTCTGCCTGAACTGCAATACGGGTTGCGGCATCAAGTGCAAACTCGAGGACGGTGTGCTGACCAAGATCGACGGCAGCGCCTACAGCCCCTGGACCATGGTGCCGCACCTGCCCATGAACACTTCCCTCGAAACGGCGGCGCTCGTCGACGGCGGCCTGTGCCCGAAGGGCCAGTCCAGCCTGCAATCGGCCTACGATCCCTACCGCCTCCGCAAGGTCCTCAAACGCGCCGGCCAGCGTGGCGAAAACAAGTGGGTCTCGATCGACTTCGATCAGGCCATCACCGAGATCGTCGAAGGCGGCAAGCTGTTCGCCAGCGTCCCCGGCGAGCAGGACCGGCAGGTCGAAGGCCTGCGCCAGATCCGCGCGCTCACCGACGCCAAGCTGTCGAAAACGATGTCGGACGATGTGGCCGCCATCTGGGCCAAGAAGATGACGGTCGCCGAGTTCAAGACCAAGCACGTCGCGCACCTCGACAAGCTGATCGACCCCGACCATCCCGACTTCGGCCCCAAGAACAACCAGTTCGTCATTAACTGGGGTCGCCGCAAGGCCGGCCGCAGCGAGTTCATCAAGCGGTTTGGCGACGGCTACGGCACAACCAACCTCCACGGCCACACCACTGTCTGCCAGGGTTCCCTCTACTTCGCCTGCAAGGCGATGAGCGAGCAATACACCGTCGACGGCAAGTTCTCCGGCGGCAAGAAATGGTATTGGCAGGCCGACTTGGAACACTCGCGCTATGTGCTCTTTGTCGGGGCCAACCTCTTCGAGGGCAACTACGGCCCCACCAACCGCACCGTGCGGCTGACCGAAAACCTGGCCACGGGCCGAACCAAGATCGCCGTCGCCGACCCACGCTTCTCCAAGCTGGCCGGCAAGGCGGCCAAATGGCTGCCGATTAAACCCGCCACCGACATGGCCCTGGCCCTGGCCATCCTCCGCTGGATGATCGAGAACGAGCGTTACGACAAAAAATTCGTCGCCAACGCCAACAAGGCCGCCGCCACCGCCGACAAGGAGAAGTCGTGGACCAACCTCACCTGGCTGGTCAAGATCGACGCCAAGACCGGTCAGCCCGGCAGCTTCGCCCGCGCCTCCGAAACCGGTGTTGCCCCGGCGGAAAAACGCCTCCTGCCCGACCCGAAGGACGCCACCAAGACCATCGACTACGAGGAGAAATTCTTCGTCGTCATGCAGGATGGCAAGCCGGTCGCGGTGGACCCGAACGACACCAAGACGGCAATCAAGGGCGACCTGCTGGTTGACGGCACCCTGCCCGACGGCACCCGCGTCAAGAGCGGCCTGCAACTCATCAAGGAAGCCGCCTTCGAGCGCAGCATCGCCGACTGGTGCGCCGAGGCCGGGCTCGAGCCGGCCGACGTCATCTCCGTCGCGCGCGATCTGGCCGCCGCCGGCAAGCAGGGCGTGGTGGAC
>JAUXNL010000282.1 GCA_030684415.1 Moraxellaceae bacterium
GGCATCGAGCTCGGCCCCGAAGCCGACCGCCTGAATCAGGCTTTTCTCGACATGGCCGAAGCCTCGCTGGGCTTTGTGCGCTACCCCGTGCCGGGCACCAAGATGCATCGCGGCATGAAAGGACGGGAAACACTGGTGCGGGTTTTCCGCGACATGATTCCGCAAAAACGATCCGTGGAAACACCAGACCTTTTCAGCCAGATGTGCCATGCCCGCAGTGAAGACGGTGAGGCCTTCAGTGATGAGCAGGTCATCAACCACATGATTTTCATGATGCTGGGCGCGCACGACACCACCACATCCACGCTTTGCACGATGATTTACGCACTGGGCAAGAACCCAGAATGGCAGGAGCGTCTGCGCGCCAACAGCCTGGCGCTGGCGGCGAGCGGTCTCCCGCGCCTCGGCTACGAAGATCTCGACAAGGTCGAAGAGATCGGTTGGTGCATGAAAGAGGCTTTGCGCATGTACCCGCCCCTGCCGGTCATTCCGCGCATGTGCACCAAAGACGGCGAGTTCAACGGCTATACCATCAAGGCCGGCCAGTTGGTGAACATCTACCCGATCCACACCCATTACATGGGCGAGTACTGGAAGCATCCGTTCAGCTTCGACCCTCTTCGCTTCAGCCCCGAACGCTGCGAGCACAAGCAGCACATGTTCCAGTGGATTCCCTTCGGTGGCGGCGCGCACATGTGTCTCGGCCAGCACTTTGCCGATCTACAGGTCCGCTGCCTGATGCACCAGATACTGCAAAAATTCCGCTGGAGCGTGCCGGAGGATTACCGCATGCCCTATCAACTGGTGCCGATCGCCAAGCCGAAAGACAACCTGCCGTTGCGACTTGAGCGCCTTTGACGGCACGCGCCATCACGTTCAGTTGCCTTCCCTACCAAGGCCCGCTCTGCGGGCCTTTTCATCTGGCGCCGGCTGTACTCTGCGGTCAAAAGGATTGGCCTCTGACAACCTGTCTGCCTTTTGCCCACCCCGCTATATTCGACCCACCGGTTCCCGGCCACTTCCGATAAGAACGAGCCCACCATGACTGCTGCCAACTCTTCCCTGCCCCGCGCCACACGCCGCATCCCACAGGATGCCGGCCTGCCGTTTTTCGGCTATCTCTTCGAGTTCATGAAAGACCCACTGGCGTTTGCCCAGATGCTGGAGCGCCGTAACGGACTGATTGTGCGCACCCCGATGGTGGGGCGGGATTCCGTGGTCATGCTAGGTCCCGAAGCCGCCCAATTCGTGCTGCAAGACCGCGATGAAAACTTCTCCAGCCATGGTGGCTGGGACTACTTTATCGGCAAGGTTTTCCCTGGTTCCATCATGGCAACCGATGCACCGGCCCACCGCTTCCAGCGCCGCATCATGCAGCAAGCCTTCAAGAAGCCGGCACTGACGGCTTACATCGAGGCGATGAACCCACGTATTGCCGAAGGCCTTGATGGCTGGGAGCCGCGCCCCGACTTCCCGGTGTTCCAGAGCATCAAACAGCTCACGCTTGATCTGGCCACCGCCATTTTTCTGGGTGAAGAAATCGGCCCCGATGCCGCGCGCATGAACCAGGCCTTCATCGACACCGTTGATGCCGCTCTCGCCTACATTCGCGCCCCCATCCCGCCATTCAACATGTGGAAAGGCATGAAGGGCCGCAAACTGCTGGAAGACTATTTCTATAGCCTCTTGCCCAAAAAGCGGGCGACACAGACAGCCGACTTCTTCAGCCAGTTCTGCCACGCCACAGACGAAGACGGCGGCCGCTTCAGTGACAAAGAAGTGGTCGACCACATGATCTTCTTGCTGATGGCGGCACACGACACCACCACCAGCACCTTGACCACCATGTTTTATGCGCTGGCACGACATCCGGAATGGCAGGAACGTCTGCGCCGTGACAGTCTGGACTTTGGCAAGGCACAACTGGATTTTGATGATCTGGAAAAAATGGAATCACTGGAGTGGGTGATGAAGGAGGCGTTACGCATGTATCCGCCGCTGACCTCCATGCCACGACGCACCGTGAAAGATTGCGTATTCAATGGCTATCTGCTCAAGAAAGACACTCTAGTGGGCATTTACCCCATTCACACCCATTACATGCCGGAATACTGGACCCAGCCGTACCAGTTCGACCCGGAGCGCTTTTCGCCAAGCCGTGCCGAGCACAAGAAACACATGTTCCAGTGGATTCCCTTCGGCGGCGGCGCCCATATGTGCCTCGGCCAGCACTTTGCCAACCTGCAGGTAAAAGCGGTCATGCATCAGATTCTGCAGCACTATCGCTGGAGTATCCCCGAGGGCTATGAAATGCCTTACCAGCATGTGCCGATTGCCAAGCCGAAAGACGGATTGCCCGTCCGGCTGGAGAGAATCTGAGCCTGCATCAATCGGACACAGACTGTAGCTCAGGGATGAGCCAGCCCCGGGGCTGGGGCAAGTCCGGGTCGCGCAATACCTGGCACTCGATGCCCGCCCGCGGAAGGACGCGCTGATATGTCCCTGCCGTATCCTGACCCAGACCCGGCCTGACCACACAGGGCGCGCTGTCAAACCGCCAGCGCGCCTCCTCTTCCGTCACACTCAACAGCCGAGCAAAAGCCGCGATCGCCTCGCCCCGGGAACTGGGCGCCAGAACATTGCCAGTAATGAAGACCAGATACAGTCGCGTCATGAATCACTCCCTTGATGGGCCCTTCTCCGGCCCGCTGTCATTCTAGGAATACCGTCGTCAAACACTCCATTCGTAGTGGCCGCACATGCGACTGACGGGCTCAAGCTGCCACTGGTCCATGCCATTCCGAGGATATCGGGTAAAAATCCAAGAATCCCTGTTAAGAACCCCATACAACCTGTTGATTTATATATTTTTTACTATAAAGTTCCCGTGATATTCAGGGAGCTGTGCTGCATTGCAGCCCCGTAAAGCTGTTGGCAAACTGGTACCGGACCATCAGAACATCACCATGACCTCTATCTTGCGCACTTGTTGCCTGCTCATCCTCACGGGGCTTACTGCCACCGTGCAAGCTGGCAACATCTACAAGTTCAGGGATGCCGACGGGAATGTCCTGTTCACGAATGTGGTGAACGAAAAGAAAAAGCCCCGTGGTGACGACTTCAAACAGTACACCACACTAGAAAAAGTCACCTGGTTCTCTGACACCAACGTGCACCGCTACGGCAACTGGGGTGACAGCGAATTTGCCGTACGCCCCAGCTTCAGCAAGAACCGCAACGCTTTTGATGACCTCATCATGGCGGCATCGCAATCTCACAATGTTGACCATGGCCTGGTCAAAGCCATCATCCATACCGAATCAGGCTTTAATCCGAAAGCACGCTCCAAGCCCGGCGCTCAAGGGTTGATGCAGCTCATGCCTGCCACGGCAGGCATGTATGGCGTGGTCAACGCCTATGACCCCGCCGAAAACATCGAGGC
>JAUXNL010000287.1 GCA_030684415.1 Moraxellaceae bacterium
GCAAACTCGATGATGAGAATGGCGTTTTTCGCCGACAACCCCACCACCGCAATCAGACCGACCTTGAAATAAACGTCGTCCGGCATGCCGCGCAAGGTCACGCCCAGCACCGCGCCCAGCACCCCCAGCGGCACCACCAGAATCACCGCCAGCGGAATCGACCACGACTCATAAAGCGCGGCCAACACCAGGAACACGATCAGGATGGAGAGCGCATAAAGTGCCGGCGCTTGCGCACCGGAAATGCGCTCTTCATACGACTGCCCCGACCATTCAAAGCCAAAACCCGGCGGCAGCTTGGCAAACAATGCCTCCATTTCCGCCATGGCTTCGCCCGTGCTCTTGCCCGGTGCGGTGGAGCCCGCCAGCTTCACCGAAGGAAAGCCGTTGTAACGTTCCAGACGCGGCGAACCTGTTGTCCAGGTAGAGGTGGCGAACGATGAGAATGGCACCATGGTGCCGGCGCTGTTACGCACCCGCAGTTGCATGATGTCTTCCGGCAGCATGCGTTCTGGCGCATCAGCTTGCACCATGACGCGCTGCACGCGGCCTTCGCGCACAAAGTCATTCACGTACGACGAGCCAAACGCCACGGCCAGCGTACTGTTGATGTCGCTCATGGTGAGGCCGAGCGCACGCGCACGGGCGCGATCCACATCCACCTGCAGTTGCGGCGTGTCTTCCTGACCCTCAGGGCGCAGGCCGGTAATGACCTGGCTCTGCCCGGCCATGCCCAGCATCATGTTGCGCGCTTCCAGCAGCTTGTCATGCCCTTGGCCACTGCGATCCTGCAAACGGAAATCGAAGCCGGTGGAATTACCCAGCTCAGGAATCGGCGGCGGGTTCAGCGGAAAAATGATGGCGTCTTTCACACTCATGAAGTAGCCGAACGCTCGCCCCACCACGGACGAGACATGTGCGTCTTCAGTTTTACGCTCGTCCCATGGCTTGAGAGTGGAAAACGCGATGCCGCCATTCTGGCCACGGCCAAAAAAGCTGAACCCCGCCACCGTCACCACTTTGTCCACATTCGGTTCGTTGTTGACGTAGTAGTTTTCGAGCTGGCCCAACACACCGAGCGTGCGCTCCTGCGTGGCACCGGTCGGCAACATGATGACGTTGAGAAAATACCCTTGGTCTTCTTCTGGCAGGAAGGACGACGGCAAGCGCACGAACAGCAGCCCCACGGCCACCAGAATCAGGGCATAGAGCAACACAAAGCGGCCGGTGCGCGCGAGCATGCGGGCCACCACGCTCTGATAACGCGTAGTCGTGCGCGCAAAGCCGCGATTGAACCAGCCGAAGAAACCTGTCTTTTCATGATTGTGGCCCGCCTGCACAGGCTTGAGCATCGTGGCACACAGTGCCGGCGTCAGCGTCAGGGCCAGCAGCGCCGAGAAACCCATGGCCGCCACCAGTGACAGCGAGAACTGGCGATAGATATTGCCGACCGAACCCGAAAAGAACGCCATCGGAATGAACACCGCCACCAAGACCAGCGTGATGCCGATGATAGCGCCCGTAATCTGGCCCATGGCCTTGCGCGTGGCTTCACGCGGCGACAGGCCCTCCTCACTCATGATGCGCTCGACGTTTTCGACCACCACGATGGCATCGTCCACGAGAATGCCGATGGCGAGCACCATGCCAAACATGGTCAGCACATTGATGGAGAAACCGGCCACCAGCATGACCGTGAGCGTTCCGAGCAAGGCGATGGGCACGACAATCGTGGGAATGAACGTCGCGCGCAGGTTCTGCAAAAACAGGTACATCACCAGGAACACCAGCACCACGGCTTCCAGCAATGTCGCCACAACGCCTTCAATCGATATTTTCACGAACTTGGAGGTGTCGTAGGGCACCTCGTAATCCATGCCTGCCGGGAAATAGGCTTTCAGTTCGGCCATTTTTTCGCGCACGGCGGTCGCGGTGGCCAGCGCATTCGCACCGGGCGCCGGCTTCACGCCAAGGCCCGCCACCGGCTTACCGTTCAGACGCGCTTCAACCGAGTAATCAGCCGCGCCCAGCTCGACGCGGGCCACATCCGCTAGCCGCACGACCGAACCATCGGGATTCGCGCGCAGGATGATGTTGCCGAACTCTTCGGGTGTGGACAGCCGCGACTGCGGCACCACGATGGTGGCGTTGAGCTCTTGCCCGGGAATGGCCGGCAGAGCGCCCAGTGAGCCGCCCGCCACCTGCATGTTCTGGTCGCGAATTGCGTTCAGCACATCGTTGGGCGTGAGGTTGAGGCCGGTCAGCCGGGATGGCTGTACCCAGATACGCATGGCGTATTCGGCGCCAAACAGCGTGATGTCACCCACGCCTTCCACACGCCGCAGCGGATCGAGAATGCTGGCCGTGGCATAGCTCGCCAGATCAGTGCGCGATTGCGTGCCGTCGGTGGACGCCAGGATCACGAACATCAGGAAGTTGTTGGTGGCCTTGTCGACACGTACGCCCTGTGAGCGCACTTCCGCTGGCAGGCGCGATTCCACCCGCTTGAGGCGGTTCTGGATTTCGACATTCGCCAGGTCGATATCAATCCCCGGCTTGAAGGTCAGTGTGATGGAGGCCGAACCCGATGACTCCGACGTGGAGTACATCGACTGCAGGCCCTCTGCGCCGTTCATCTCTTGCTCGATGATCGACGTCACCGAATCTTCCAGCACCTGTGCAGACGCACCGGGATAGGTGGCGGAAATGGCAATCGACGGCGGCGCAATCGACGGATACTGCGCGATGGGCAAGCTGCGCATCGCGAGCAAGCCGGACATCACGATGATGAGCGAGATCACCCAGGCAAATACCGGGCGATCAATAAAGAATTTCGCCATGGTGCAAAGACTCCTTTACGGCTTGGCAGGAGCGGGAGCGGCACTGGCCGCGGGTGCTGCACCAAAGGGCACGGCTTTTACCGGTGCGCCCGGGCCGATTTTCTGCAGGCCTTCGACAATCACCTGCTCACCGCCTTTGAGGCCGCTGGTCACGATCCAGGCATCTCCTTGCGCCGCACCGGTTTCCACCGGCTGCATTTCTACCTTGCCGTCTTTTACCAGCATGACGAAGGCGCCTTGCGGGCCACGCTGCAAGCCACGCTGCGGCACGGTAATCGCTGCTTCATTTACCGCCTGCTGCACGCGCACGCGCACAAACATGCCCGGCAGCAACAAGTCGTCGGGGTTGGCAATACTGGCGCGCAAGGCAACCGAACCGGTGCTGGCATCAACCGCCATGTCCGAGAACAACAGCTTGCCGGTGTGCGGGTAAACGCTGCCGTCTTCGAGCACGACTTCCACCTGCGCGGCACCATCCACGGCTTGCACACTGCCGGCAGCAAGCGCCCGGCGCAGACGCAAGAGCTCCGCACCCGACTGGGTGAAATTCACGTACACGGGATCAATCTGGCGAATGGTCACCAGCGGCGTGGCTTCGCCCTGCCCGACCAATGCGCCTTCCGTCACCAGCGCGCGGCCGGCACGTCCGTCAATCGGGGCACGCACATTCGCCAGCTCCAGATTCATGCGGTAAAGATCGGCATTAGCCCGTGCCGCCGCTGCTTCCGCCTCGGCCGCACGCTCGGCGGCAATGGCCGACTCGAAATCCTGCTGGCTGATCATCTGCTTGGCCACCAGTGTTTTGGCGCGCGTGGCCAGTTGCTGCTTCTCTACCCGCAGGGCTTCCAGCCGCGCCAACTCGGCACGCGCATTGTCGAGCTGGGCCTGATAGGGGCGCGGGTCGATCTGGAACAGCGGATCGCCTTTTTTCACATCACTGCCTTCACGGAAGCGGCGCTCGAAAATCGTTCCGGCCACGCGCGCGCGAACTTCCGCCGTGCGCAGGGCCTCGATACGGCCGGGCAGCTCGGAGGTGAGGGTCAGGCGCCCTGGCGTAATGGTGACCACGCCGACTTCAGCGGGCGGCATGCCACCGGGAGGCGCGCCCGCTGCAGCATCTTTATCGCCGCAACCCGCCAGCAGGGCCGTCGCCAACAGGGTCAGGGAAAGAGGAAAGGCAATCGCACGCATGGCGGGCTCCAAGGCAAAAACAAACAAGAACGGTTGAGCAAAATGGCCGGCACTCGAAAAAGCATGACGGCAGCGCCTGACACAATGACGACATCAGGTAAGGTCAGGCCAGATCAGACAGCCATACACCGCAACAGGCCGCACCAGCCGAGGCAAGGCTCAGGAAAAAGCGACGCTAGCAGCTCATCCGCTTGAAACAAAGCGGGCAGAGAATGTCAGCAGGCAGGCAAGGGAAAGACAGCGGCTTCACGGCAAGTCGACAGCGGGTAATGACTCCGCCATCAACGAAAAACCCTTTATACGATGTGGCTTTTCTGCGCCCGGCTGGCCGCCTGCAGAAAAACACCCATCCCGAGCTTTTCAGCCCACGACGGCGACACAAGTCAGGAATCGCTCCACGCTGAATCAATCACTTGGGCGTAATGATTCGCGACCCAGCCATCACGAGCCGGGAAGCCGCTTGCTGAAAAAAATTCAGCAAGCGGCTAGATGATTTCCAGCAGATGCAGGCAGGGCTCAATGATGATGGGCATGTGGGTCGTCAGTTGAGGAAGCGGCGTCCAGCGCACGCACTTCCGCGACACCACTGATACGACCGGCCTTGGCAAAAACCAGAGTGAACGGCACTTTGTCGCCGGCCTTCAGCGGCTGCTTCAACTGGATCAGCATGAGGTGATAGCCGCCGGGGGCAAACTCCAGGCGTTGCCCAGCGGGCATCAGCAGAGTGGGCACATGGCGCATTTCCATCAGACCGCCTTCGGACTTCATGCTGTGCAGCTCGGTGACCGCCGCCACCGGCGACTCGGCCGCCACCAACACATCATCGTTGCTGCCCACATCGAGATGCAGATAAAGGGCAGCGGCGTAGGCCACGGGCGGCGGCTCGCGCAACCAGGCGGCGTGAATGCCGGGCACCTTCGCTGGCGTCGCTGGCGTCGCTGGCGTCGCTGGCTTGGCAGGCTTGGAGCTCTTGCCAGTTGGCGCTGTGGCAGCAGCTTTGGCAGGGGTGGGTGTGGCTGGAGCTGACGATGCGGCCGTCGCTGCGGTCAATGGCGTACTGGCCAACAGTGTCAGCAAGGGCAAAACAAGGCGAGCTGTTGTTGTGACGGTCATTCACGGTCTCCGCAAAAGTTCCGGCTGGCGGCTTCAGGCTTCAAAGCAGTCAAGGCGCCGGAGGGTTGAAACAGGATGATGAAACAAGTCGATGAACCCCCTTGTCTGGAGGGGCTCTGCCTAACCCCGGTCGTCTGGAGCCTGCCTCACAGGAGTTTGCCTTGGTCAGCGAAGGGTATGCTGACTGGAGACATGGGGTTCGACAGAGCTCGGCACGAAACGGTTCGGGATTATTCAACGCTGCTCTAGCCGCTGGCTGAAAAACGCCCATCCCGGTCTTTTTCAGCCAGCGGCTAGAAAAAAGAACGTCGGGCGGCGAGCAAGGTGCGTACATCCGCTGATATGTCCGGGGTCGGCGTCTTGGTGTCGTAAAGCTTGCGCACACGGCCCTCGGTGTCGATGAGATAGATGTAATCACTGTGCGCAAACGCATAACCAGCAGCGGAGCCCGAATCACGTTTCATGTACACGGCGCCGTATTGCTTGGTCACCGCGGCGACCTCGTCATCTGTGCCGGTTGCCCCGATGATGGCCGGATCAAAATGCGCCAGGTATTTGCCAAGATGATCAATCGGATCACGCGCAGGATCAAAGGACACAAACACTACCTGCGTACCGGCCGCATCCGGCCCCAGCTCTTTCAACACCTGCTTCAGCCTGGCCAGCACAGTCGGGCACACATCCGGGCAAGAGGTAAAGCCGAAATTGAGCAATACCACTTTGCCGCGCAGGGCTTTGCTGTCCAGTGGCTCACCACGCGTTGAGGGCAGCACAAAATCCCCGCCCAGGCGCGTGTTCACGGGCAAGGCATCCGCAGCCTTCCGCAGCTCGTAATGACGCCAGCCCGCCAGTGCCGCCACCAGTAGCGCCAGTGCCACCACCACAAGGGCTATCACTCGCCCGACATCTTTCATGTTCACAACCTCTGCGGCCCTTGGAGCCGCTATCAAAAAAATCCTGCCCATCCACGCGGTCTTGCCTGCAATCCGTTTCCAACAAGCGGAGTCCGTTCACAGCTTGCTGGAAAATGCCTTTCAGCAAGCTGTTTCCCGGCCAGGGCTGGCCGGGTCGCGAATCCATCACCTTTGAGTGATTGATTCTGCGTAGAGCGATTCCGGACATGTGCCGGAGTCGCGGGCTGAAAAAGCGTTTGCCCTTCGGCAAGCTCAGGGCGAGCAGCAAATCACTGAGTGTCGCCAAAGCGCTTCTGCATAACCTCATTCACCATAAAGGCCCACAGCAGATGCCCTTGGGCGGCGCCGAGCCGATGAAAACGAAGTGATCCAGGCACTCTGTGCCGCAATCAAGGACCGCCAATCACTTGCGGATTGCGCGCCGGAATGGTGCCCAGACGCTCCGTCAGCGTACGCCTGCTTTCGCCGAACACCGTGCTGTAGGCCACGGCATTCGCCATCACTTTCTTTACATAGTCGCGTGTTTCCAGAAACGGAATGGACTCGACGTAAACGGCGGCTTCCATATCGCGGTCCACAGGCTGCCACTGCCGGGCACGGTTGGGGCCGGCGTTATAACCGGCGGTGGCCAGCACGGGCTGGCTGGAAAGCTGCTCCAGCACATGCTTCATGTAATAAGTGCCCAACTGCACATTGATACCAATTTCGTTAACCATACTGGCGTGATACTTGAGACCGATACGGTTCGCCACCCACTGCGCCGTCCCCGGCATCAACTGCATCAGGCCACTCGCGCCCACACCCGAGCGCGCTGCCGTGATGAAGCGGCTCTCCTGACGGATCAGCCCGTAAATCCATGACTCATCCAGCCCTAGTTCACGCGCATAGCCACGCGTCACTTCACGATAAGGAGAGAGGTAACGCAGGTTGTAATTGTGCAACTGCTTCGTGCGGTCGGCCGCGTAAATCGCGCGGTCGTACCAGCCGGCCTGATTCGCGGCCTCCGCCGCCACCAGCAACAGACGGTCATCGGCGCCGCGCAAGGACCAGTTCCATTCGCGCACCGCTTCGGTCCGCAAGTCCAGCTCGCGCAAGGCCAGCGCACGCTGCAGGCCAGCGTTTGCCTGCAGGCGTCGCCAGTCTTCGTCGGCCACGCGGTAGACACTGCTGGCAGGCGCGGCAATCGGCCCCAGACGGTCGCGCGACAGCAGGCCGTAGTAATCATCGTCCACGCTGAGCTGCGCAAAAATCCGGTTGGCTTCGGGAACCGCCTTGGCGGCCTCTAGCGCACGCGCCTCCCAGTACTGCCAAGGGCGCAGTTGCCGGGTGCTGTCGCTCAACTGGCGAATGGACGCCAACACCGTTTCCCACTGTCCGGCACGTAGCGCGATCCGGATACGCCACTCCAGCATGGCATCCGACCATGGCGTCTTGCCTTCGGTGGCGGCAAACCATTGCAACGCGCGCTCATCGTGTTTGCGCGCCGCCGCCAGCGCAACC